>JABDJQ010000048.1 GCA_013002425.1 Gemmatimonadota bacterium | reverse complement strand
CCTCGGGCAGCTCGGCCACGGTTCCGTTCCCGCCGGTCCTCGCGACCTGCGACATCAACGACACGCTGACCTCGGCCACTTCGGAACCGTGGGAAGGCGTTCTCGTCCAGGCGGAATCGCTGATCGTTTCGCTGAACGGGACGACCGTTCCGCCGACGAGCTTCGGCCAGTGGCAGGCGCGTCCGTTCCCGGCCCCGACCTGCGGCATCGACGATGAAGTCGTTCTCGACGACGAAGGCTATGTCGCCGTCGCCGTTCCGGATTCGGGCGATACGCTTCTTCGCATCATCGGCGTGCTCGATTATCACTTCGACCGCTACAAACTGATGCCGCGCGACAACAACGACGTCGTGTTCCTCGGGCTGCCGCCGGCGCCGAACACGCGCTTCGCGTACCCGATCAGCGACACGGAAATTCAGGTCGTGTTCGATCGCGGTCTCGAAGTCGCGTCCGCGTCCAACGCCGCGAACTACTTCATCTCCACGTTCGACATCTCGATCAACGGAGCGTCGATCGACTCGGCAGGCTCGAAGGTCGTCACGCTGACAACGAGCGACATGTCGGCGTTCCGTGACACGATGAATTCGCGCGAGCTCACGGTACAGAACGTCGCGAATGACCAGGGCGTCGCGATGACTGCCCCGAACACCGAGATCTTCGTGCCGGGTGTAAAGAACTGCGAACTCGTCCAGACGAACGTCTATCCGGCAACGGACTCCACGCTTCTGACGGACCTGAACTTCGCGGTGGCGGGAATCGTAACCGCTACTCCGACCGAAGCATTCGGCAAGCGTCATATGTTCATCCAGGACCGCACCGGCTTCGGGTACGGACTCGACATCGAAACGGAAAACCTGTCGTCCGAATTCGACCCCACGCTCCTCGATCAGATCCAGCGCGGTGACTCCGTGATCGTTGCGGGGGTCGGAAACGACTTCTTCAACTTCACGAGCATCGATCTCGTCGACCACATCACGATCGTCAGCACGGCGAACACCGTGCCGGCTCCGGCGGTGGTCAGCGTGGTAACCGCTCGCACCGAAGCCTACGAAGGCAAGCTCATCAGGATCGAAGGGGTGAATGTCACGAACATTCTTCCCGACGCTCCGAGCGACTTCGGCGAGTGGGTCTTCACGGAAGGCCTGAGCGACACGATGCGCGTCGACGATGTGTTCTCGCCGGGTTACGAACCGTACGTACCGACGCTCGGGGATTCGTTCGCCTTCGTGACGGGTGTCATGTACAACTCGTTCAGCAACAACAAAATGCTGCCGCGTGCGTTCAGCGACCTCGGCCCGGGCTCCGGCTCCGGCTTCGTCGGCGTCGACGACGCCACGCCGAGCCCGTTCAAGACGGCGCTGCTGGGCAACAATCCGAACCCGTTCAACCCGATGACGCGCGTCCAGTTCAGCCTCGCCCGCAAGGGCCTCGTCGAACTGACGGTTTACGACATCCGGGGCCGCGCGGTGCGGACGCTCTCGAAGGAAGTCATGGAAGCCGGTGAGTACACGGTCGCGAACGGCCGGGCACTGACATGGGACGGCCGCGACAACAACGGTCGTGAAGTCTCGAGCGGCATCTACTTCTACAATATTCAGACCGAGGACTTCTCCGACTCGCGGAAGATGGTCCTGGTGAAGTAAGGACTCGGTCCTTATATTCTGAAGCGGGAGGGGCGACTCTGCCTCTCCCGCTTTTTTCTTGGAGCGGTATCGAAAAACAACACGGTTTTCAGGGGGTTTCATGGTGATTCGGAAACGGCTTCTGGGGGCGATCGTCGGAGCAATCCTCCCCCTGCTCGCGATGAACGTCCACGCGGCCGATCCCGACAGCGCCACGGTCTACGAAGTGCAGCAGGGGGTATACGCCCAGTTCACGTTCGTGACGATCGACAGCGTGGTCGTGACCGGCGTCGGCAACTCGTTCTTCTACGTAGCCGAGCAGGGCGGCGGCCCGTACAACGGGATCTACGTCACGACCGGCGCCACTCCCGGCGTCGGCCAGGGTGACCTGGTTACGGTCGGCGGCTTCTACTTCGAAAGTGCGGGCAATTCCATTATTTCCGCATCCAGCGGTTCAGGCGGGTTCGTGAACGTGCAGACGTTCCAGGCCGCGCTGCCGATGCCGCAGGCTCTCACGATCGGCGACGTGAACACGGGCGCCGGAACCGCAGAAGAGTGGGAAGGATGCCTCGTCACGATGGACACCGTGATGTCCGTTGCTTCTCTCGGCGGCGGCGACTGGAACGCGATCGAGATCGACGGCGACGCCCCGGGCGAAACGCTGCTGGTCACGATGGACCTCATCAGTTATACGGAGCCGACCGTAGGTGATACGATCGTGAAGCTCACGGGCCTCATGAACGAAAACTCCGGTTCGCGCGAACTGCATCCGAGAAGCGATCTCGATGTCCTCGTGGCCGACGCGATCGCGCCGAGCGACGTGACGGATCTCGCGGCCGTAACCGGCGAGTTCGGCGGGGAAGTGGACCTTTCGTGGACCACGACCGGCGACGACACGACCTGGGGATACGCCAACAACTTCATCGTTCGCTACAACACGGTCCCGATCACAGGCGGCAACTGGGCGACTTCGAACGACGTCGCGGGCGAACCGCTCCCCGACACCTCGGGCACGGCCATGGACATGACCGTGACGAACCTGACGCCGGGCACCGACTACTACTTCGCGATCCGCGTGCAGGACGAGTTCGGCAACACGAGCAACGTCTCGAACAGCCCGAACGCGATCGCCTCGACGAACCCCGAGTTCGCGTTTGCGGTGGTATTCGGGAACTTCCATTCGCACACCGCGGCGTCGGACGGCATCGGCAACATCACGCAGGCGTTCACGTACGCCCGCGACACGGCGAACATCGACGTTCTCTCCGTCACCGATCACTCGCACTATCTGACCTCGAGTGAATACACGTCCCTTCTGACGACGGCCAATACGTTCACGGAAGACGGCGTCTTCGTGGCGCTGGCCGGCCAGGAGATGGGGATCGCGAACTCGTCGGGCTACGGGCACATGTCCGTCTGGAACGCGAGCCAGGTCGCGCCGACGAGCGCGTTCACGAACATGACGAACGCGTATAATTTCTTCGTCACGGAAAACGTCCCGGGCGGTTACAACCACCCCGAGCCGATGAACAGCGGCTCGAACTTCAACGACCTCGCGTTCGTCTTCCAGTACGACAAGTACATCAACACGATCGAAGTCAGGAACGGCAAACGGTCGTCGAACTACAACAACCGCTATCTCCAGGCCCTCTCGAACGGCTGGCATATCGGCGCCGTCGCGAATCAGGACAACCACAACGGTCTCTGGGGCGATCAGAAGAATCCGAACAGCGGAAACGACATCTATCTGACCGGTCTTCTCGTGACCGAGCTCACGACCGACGGCGTCATGGACGCGTTATGGAACCGGCGCACCTACGCGTGCGAGATCAATCCGGTGAACGACCGCGTGAACCTGCTCTACCGCGCCGGACCCGTCACGGGAACGAAAGCGTGGATGGGCGAGATCGACACGATCGGCACGACTGAAATCGAGCTCGAACTCGAAATCAGCGCCGCGAACGACTTCCAGACGATCCAGATCTACCGGAACGCCGTGTTCTACGACTCGGAGCTCGTTTCGGGGAACGATCTCGTCTGGACGTATCTCGACACGGTCCCGACCGATCCCGGCGATTACTACTACCATATCCGCGTGTTGCAGGCGGACGGCGACGCCACGTGGACGAGCCCGATCTGGTTCCACGTCGATACGAGCGTGCCGACGGACGTGGCGGGCGGCACGGTTCCCGGCGTACTCGCGCTTCACGAGAACACGCCGAACCCGTTCAACCCGACGACACGGATCCGCTTCGACGTACCGAAGAAGGGGCGCGTCAATCTCGAGGTGTACGACATCGCGGGCAGACTCGTCCGGACGCTCGTCGATGAGCCGCTCGATGCAGGCACGCATACGGCAACCTGGACCGGCACTGACAACATCGGCAACGAAGTCGGTTCGGGCGTTTACTTCTACCGGATTTCGGCTGGTGGAAAGACGATCAGCAAGAAGATGCTTCTGATGCGATAAGCGGTCGCTCCGCGCCGGCTAGTCCGAGCGCAGATGTCGCTCGGCTACTCCGAGCGAAGATGATCACGAAGGTTCTGTAACGAATGAGGGAGGAGCTCTCGCAGGAGATGCTCCTCCTTTTTATTGCCCGGACCCGCGATCCAGACTTCGGCGTCCTGCGGCATCCATTCCGCCAGAACCTGCAGGCACGCCCCGCACGGGTAGAGCAGAAAGCCGGTGTCGCTCCAGATCGCGATCCGGTCGAAGCGCGCGGCCCCTTCGCTGAGCCCCTTGAAGAGGGCGACCCGTTCGGCGCAGAGCGTCATGGAATAGGAGGCGTTCTCGATATTGCAGCCGGTCCAGACCAGGCCGTCGTCCGAAACGGCCGCCGCGCCGACGCGCACCCCGGAATACGGCGAACGCGCCCGTCCCGCGGCTTCCTCGGCCTTCCGTATGAGTTCGTCGCTGTTCATGGTCATGAGAACTTGGAGTCTCGCCGTTGACGCGTCAAGAAAAAATGCACGAAACGTGATCTCGCACTTGCACTCCGCCGCGCTGGCGTTATGATGAGAGACAAGGAGGCGGGTGATGGACTTTCTGCGCATGTGGTGGCCGATTCTGCTCGCCGGCGCCACGATCCTCGTTTTTCTCGTGCGGGCCCTCCGGCGCTCGGGCACGAATCTCTCCCGCTTCGAGCTTTTCTCACGCCACAACGAAGACGGCGCCTATGCCCTCGCCACGCTGGCGGTGCTGTTTCTTCTCGTTCTCGGCGGAACCCTCACTCAGCGCCGCGCTCAGCTCGCTCTCGACGACAGCAGCGCGGAATCCGCTCTCCGCGTGGAGCAACTCGAGGCGAAGACGCGGGACCGCTCTATCGAGCTCTCACAGCTCCGTTCGAAGGTCGAGTCGCTCGAAACAGCCCTCGAAGAGGCGGAGGAGCAGCGCGACATGCAGGTGCTCTACGGGCAGATTTTCGACGGCAGGTCCCGTGAGTCGATCGAGGGGGCCGTGATTTCGATTTCCCGGCACGACCCGACCCGAAAGGAACGCGTCCGCCTCATCGCCGACCAGGTTGCGACCGATCGGAGCGGACGCTTCGAGATCCACGTTCCGACTCTCGGTCCCCGCGGAACTTTGCGGGCCGAGGTTACCGCCGAAGGGTACTCCGTGGAGCGGCGCTGGATCGACTCCGTGGAAGACGGCCAGCGGCTCGAAATCTACCTCTCGCACCGCTAGTCTTTTCCCTCATTCTCCGCTATTCTTGACCCCATGAACGACCAGGGACGACGCTCATCCGGAATCGAAGAACTCCGCACGCGAAAAGCCGCCCTCGAAAAAGGAGGCGACGCGAAGCGGGTCGAAAAGATCCATGAAGCGGGACGACTGACCGCCCGCGAACGCATTCGACTGTTCTTCGACGAAGGCACGTTTCAGGAAACCGGTGTCTTCGTTACCCACCGCACCGACGACTTCGGACTGAAGAACAGGAAGCCTCCGGGCGACGGCGTCGTCTGCGGTTACGGCACGGTCGACGGCCGTCACGTCTACGCGTTTGCGCAGGACTTCACGGTCTTCGGCGGAACGCTTTCCGAAACGAACGCGCAGAAGATCTGCCGCCTCATGGATCTCGCGGTCGAAAACGGCGCGCCCGTAATCGGCCTGAACGATTCCGGCGGCGCGCGGATTCAGGAGGGGGTGTCCTCCCTCGGCGGCTACGCGGATATCTTCCTCCGCAACACCATGGCTTCCGGCGTCGTGCCGCAGATTTCGGCCATCATGGGACCGTGCGCCGGCGGCGCCGTCTACTCGCCCGCCATCACCGACTTCGTCATCATGGTCGATCACACTTCGCACATGTTCGTAACGGGCCCCGGCGTCATCAAGATGGTTACCGGCGAAGACGTGACGTTCGAAGAACTCGGCGGCGCGTACACTCACAACGAAAAGAGCGGTGTCGCTCATCTCGTGGCCGCCAACGATCAGGAGTGCATCGTACTTCTGCGCAGACTCCTCTCGTTCCTTCCGTCGAACAACGTCGATGACGCGCCGCGCAGGGATACGGCCGACCCCGCCGACCGGCGCGATCCCGAACTCGACACGGTCGTGCCGTCCAACCCGAAGGAACCGTACGACATCCTCGACGTCATCCACCGCGTGGTCGACGAAGGCGAATTCCTCGAGATCCATCCGCACTTCGCGAAGAACATCGTAGTCGGATTCGCGCGCATGGCCGGGCGTCCCGTCGGGGTCGTCGCGAACCAGCCGAAAGTGCTGGCCGGCGTGCTCGATATCAGCACGGCCACGAAGGCCGCGCGCTTCGTCCGCTTCTGCGACGCGTTCAACATTCCGCTCATCACGTTCGAAGACGTGCCCGGATTTCTACCGGGAACGGATCAGGAGCACGGCGGGATCATCCGCCACGGCGCCAAGCTTCTGTTCGCGTACTGTGAAGCAACCGTTCCGAAAATAACGGTGATCACGCGCAAAGCTTACGGCGGCGCTTACGACGTGATGTCGTCGAAGCACATCCGTGGCGATTACAATGTCGCCTGGCCGGGGGCCGAGCTCGCCGTCATGGGCGCGGAGGGCGCGGTCAACATCCTCTATCGCAAGGAAATCCAGGCGGCCGACGAGAAGGATCGCGACGCGCTCCGCCAGAAATACGTCGAAGAGTACAACGCGAAGTTCATGAATCCGTATATCGCCGCCGGCCTCGGCTACCTCGACGACGTCATCGAACCGAACGAAACGCGGCCGCGGATCATTCGCGCGCTCGAAAGCCTGCAGAACAAACGCCAGACGCTTCCACGCAAGAAGCACGGGAATATCCCACTGTAGCCATGGCTGGAACCTTCGACAAAGTGCTCGTGGCGAACCGGGGCGAGATCGCGGTTCGTATCATCCGTACGCTGCGCGAGCTCGGGATCCGTTCCGTGGCCGTTTTCTCGGAAGCCGACCGCAGGAGCATGCACGTCGCCCGCGCGGACGAAGCGTACTGCATCGGCCCCCCGCCGCTTGCCGAGAGTTACCTGAACATCGAACGCATTCTGGACGTGGCGAAGAAATGCGGCGCGAACGCCGTTCATCCCGGGTACGGTTTTCTCTCGGAGAACCCGCTCTTCGCGAAGAGTTGCGCCGACGCCGGGATCGTGTTCATCGGCCCTTCTCCCGAATCGATGGAGAAGATGGGGAACAAGGTGTCGGCCAGGGAAACGATGGCGGCGCGGAACGTCCCCGTCGTCCCCGGCGCCGGAAAGCCGCTCGTGAAAGCGGAAGAGGCGATCGCGCAGGCTGCCGAGATCGGCTATCCCGTTCTGCTGAAGGCCGCTTCCGGCGGCGGCGGGAAGGGAATGCGTATCGTGCGGGCGGAGAAGGACCTCGTGGCCGCGCTCGAGAGAACGCGCGGCGAAGCGGGCGCCGCATTCGGCGACGATACCGTCTTCCTCGAGAAATACGTCGAGCGCCCCCGCCATATCGAGGTGCAGATCCTCGGCGATACGCAAGGCAACGTGGTGCACCTCGGCGAACGCGAATGCTCCGTGCAGCGCCGCTTTCAGAAGCTGATCGAAGAGTCGCCGTCACCGTTCGTCGACGACGAACTGCGCGCCC
>JABDJQ010000033.1 GCA_013002425.1 Gemmatimonadota bacterium | reverse complement strand
ATCGTGATGCGCGTCCGGAACGAAAGCGCGGCCATCACGACCCAGACCGACAGCGCAAAAAGGCCGAGGTCCTGTCGAAACAGAAGCGAGAGCCCCGCAACGGCGCCGGCGATCGCAACGGCTTTGCGTGTCGGATGCAGTGCGGCGTTTACGATCACGAGCATGTCGAGCAGCAGGAAGAAATGGAAGAACGACTTGTGCCACGGCCCCGGTATGGCGATCCAGATCGCAGCGAACGCGCACGCCCCGGAGACGCTCAGGAAACGACGGGCCAGCAGATACGCGAGCAGCACGATCGCGACGCGCATGACGACCCATAGCGCGCGCACGACGAGCAGATCTTCGCCGAACACGCGAAAGAGTCCCGCGATCAGATAGAAACGGCCCGACGCGTAGGTGTGATGAAAATCGCGATACGGAACTTCCCCATCGAGAATGCGGGTAACGCCCCCGATCAGGTAGCCTTCGTCGTCATTCAGACCGACGTTCCAGTATGTGAGAAAGATGCCGAGCGAGATGACGAGCAGAACGAGCAGCGGAAGTCCCCTGGACCGCGCGTGACTACCCGACATACCCCATGCCTTTGAGGCGTTCGATGATTTCCGCGCGGTCCTCTTCGGACATCTCGAGCTCCGCGCCCTTGACGCTCGGATACGGCTCCCGCGTGCGCACCGGGTTCTTCGCGAGCCACGCCGGGTCGAAGATCTCCTCGGCAACGCGCCCGTCCATGTCGGTCGGAACGGCCATGCCGAGCATGTGCAGAATGGTCGGCGCCATGTCGAGAATCGAAAGCTCCTGCAGCCGTTCCTGCTGCACGATCACCGGACCTCCCTTCGCCATGAACACGCCGTTCATGCGATGGTCTCCCGAGTTTCCGAACGTGGGTTCGATGAAGTTCTTCGTGGTGAAATCGACGATGCCCAATGCTTTATATGTCATGTCTTTCGGCTTGAACAGAATATCGGGCATGCGTTTCACGTACTGGCCCGTGTAAATCTCGTCGCGATGAAACACTTCGGAGAGCAGCTTGCCGCCGTTCTTCGGGTCGGGAATCTCGCGCAGGCGGGCCTTGATGTCTTCGACCACGGCGTCGTATTCCGACGGCTCGACGGAACCGTGCGGCTCGCGCCCCTTGAGGTTCACGTAGATCTGCCCGTAGTTTCCCTTCGAGTACGCCCTGGTCCGCTCCCAGTCGATATTATCGAGCGAAAGAAACATCCTGTTGATCATCTCGAACAGAGACGACCGGCCGCTCACGCCTTCGGAGAGCCGAAGCGACGCGAGCCCGAGCTTCATCGCCATCCGATATCCGAACGCGGGCGTGATGCCGAGCTTGAAGATCATCTTCTTCAGCTGCGTGAAGACGTCGCGCTTC
>JABDJQ010000026.1 GCA_013002425.1 Gemmatimonadota bacterium | reverse complement strand
GAAGCGCGCGGAATCGCCGCCCGTGCTCCCACGGCACGTGCGCGGAGAGAGGGGACGCGCTGCCCGATGCGGGGAGCGTGATGACATCGAATACCCCGGACGCGGGACCGAAGGCGGAGCCGGCCGAGGGGAACGTGTCATCGAGCGCGCCGAACGCGGGGTCGACGATCAGGGCGAAATCGTCTCCCTTGCCGGCGGTCCGCGCGATCGCCTCGTAGAGCGAACGAGTGAACGCGCCGATTCCACGATGCGCGTGCGTCTTGTAGCCGTCCTGCAGCGGTCTCGCGTCGAGCGCGATCTTCATGGCGCGCACCGGATCATCTCTCCGCCTCGCGCGCCGAGGCTTGACGCCCGCCCTGCTATCTCGTTACATGGTCGCATGGGTATCCTTACGACGATGAAAACCTGCTGGCGCCACCGCGCCCTGATCGGGGCTCTCGTGACGCGCCAGCTGAACGCCCGCTATCGTGGCTCGATATTGGGTTTTTTGTGGACGTTCCTCAACCCGATTTTTCTGATGTTGATCTATGCGCTCGTTTTTCGAGTGTACATGCGCTTCGACATGGACCACTACCCGGCTTTCGTCTTCGCGGGGCTGCTCCCGTGGATCTGGTTCACGACATCGATGAGCGAAGGGACGAATTCACTGATCGCGAACGGCAACCTGATCACGCGCGCGATGTTCCCGCCCGAGATTCTGCCGGTCGTGGCTGTCATCGCGAACCTCATGAACTTCGTCTTCACGATTCCCGTACTTCTCGTCGTCTTTCTGATCTCGGGGATTCCGTTCGGATGGCAGCTCGCCTGGCTTCCGGTCATCGTCGCGATCCAGTGCATCTTCACGCTCGCGCTGACGTTTCTGTTCGCGGCGCTCAACGTGCCGTTCCGCGACGTGCAGCATCTGCTGACGAACGCGCTCACGTTCTGGTTCTTCCTCTGCCCGATCCTCTACCCGCTCGAACGCGTTCCCGACATTCTGAAACCGGTCGCGCTCGGCAACGGAATGGGCACGCTCGTCACGTCGTACCAGAACATCTTCGTGCATCAGCAGGGGCCCGGGATCGCCGCGCTCTTCGCGATGCTGTTCGGGTCCCTCCTGCTGCTCGTCCTGGGCGACGCGGTCTTCCGTCACTATCGCGACACGTTCGCGGAGTATCTGTAATGCCGAACGCGCTCGAAGTTTCGCACGTGTCGAAGCGGTTTCGTTCGCACCGCCAGGGGGCCGGTTACTCCACGCTCAAATCGCTCTTCCTCGGAAAGGGGCGCAGGCAGAGCGCGCCGCCGGAGTCGTATCACCAGGCGCTCACGGATGTTTCGCTCGTCGTGCCGAAGGGCGAAGTGCATGGCGTGATCGGACGCAACGGTTCGGGGAAGACGACGCTGCTCAAACTCATTACCGGGATTTATCGCCCCGACGAAGGGAGCATTCGTTACGAAGGGCGCCTCGCGAGTCTCATCGAGCTCGGCGCGGGGTTTCATCCCGACTTCACGGGACGCGAGAACGCGCTCATCAACGGTATGGTTCTCGGCATGACGAAGCGCGAGATCCTGGACAGGATGGACACGATCATCGCCTACGCCGAGATCGAGGAGTTCATCGACGAACCCGTGCGCACGTATTCGACCGGCATGTACATGCGCCTCGCGTTCGCGATCGCCGTGCATGTCGATCCGGACGTGCTGCTGCTCGACGAAATCCTGTCAGTCGGCGACGAACAGTTCGCGCGCAAGTGCGCGCACGAGATCGACCGCTTCCGCGCGAACGGCACGACGATCCTGATCGTGTCGCACGACCTCGAAGCCGTAAAACGGTACTGCTCTCACGTGATCCATCTCGAAGGCGGGCGGGTGCGGAACGAGGGGTCGGCGGCGGACGTGGTCGAAGCGTACCGGGCGCAGTTCGCGGAGTAGACCGCTCCCTAATCCTGTTCTTCGAAGAGAAGCGTGCTGGCGATCACGTCGTCGATCCTGCGCGCGGTCGCGAAGTCGTTCTGCGTGATCCCCTTTTCGGTGCGTGACGCGCAGTAGACGGTCACTTCGTTGTCGCGGATCTCGAGGTCGGGATGATGGTCCCACGATTCGATGAGGTCGGCGAAGATGCAGACGAAGTCGATCCCCTGTCGAAACGTGTCGAAGGCGATGGTGCGTTTGATGGAGTGACCCGCGCTGCTCCAGTCGGGAAGGTTTTCGAGTTTCTGTCGGATGGCTTGCTGGCCGAGCAGGGTCACGAGTGGTCTCTCCTTCGCGCGGATTGATGGTTCGAGCAGGACAACGCGAGAGTATAGGGACGGCACCCGGCCTGTGCAAGCACGGTTCAGTCGTTTTTCCGCGGGGAACTTTCCGGCTCGCCGAGCGAGCGTAGCAGGTCGAACGTGTAGAGTCCGGTGTCGTGGCGATCGTTCCAGTGAAAGCGAAGCGCGTACCGCCCGACCGGTTCGATGCGAACGGGTTTCACGGTCTCGAGAACCGAGAGCGGGTCGAGGATCTGTTCGCCGGTCCATTCGTGAATGCACGAAGCGCACGGGCATTTGCGGCGAAGGGTGGCGGTGTTGTAGCGCATCGCCACGCCGTCATCCCACTCGATCCGCAGTTCGTACTCGCCGGCCTTTTCGAGTTTGCGGATCGTGTGCTTCGTATCCGCGCTCAATTGTCGTCCCAGTCGAGATGGAGCGCGGCGCTTCCGCGACCCTTGATCGCGAGTTCGGCGAGCTGGCCGGCGACCTTCTCCGCGATCACGGCGATCGCCTGCGCGGCGGGCGATTCCGGATTCTTCCGCACGATGGGCATTCCTTCGTCCCCCCCGCGGGCGACTTCGGGATCGATGGGCACTTCGCCCAGGAACGGGATCGAAAGCTCCCCCGCGGTCCGTTTTCCTCCGCCGTGGCCGAAGATGTCGGTCCGGTTTCCGGAGGCGGGATCGACGAAGTAGCTCATGTTTTCGACCACGCCGAGCACGGGCACGTTTACCTGCTGGAACATGCGAAGCCCCTTGCGCGCGTCGATCAGACTCACTTCCTGCGGCGTCGTCACGATCACGGAACCCGAAAGCGGGGCGAGCTGGGTCAGCGTGAGCTGCGCGTCGCCGGTGCCCGGGGGAAGATCGATCACGAGATAGTCGAGCTCGCCCCAGGCCACATTCGAGAGAAACTGCTGGATCAGGCCGTGCACCATCGGCCCGCGCCAGATCACGGGGGTATCGTCGCCGGAGAGAAACGCCATCGACATGAGCCGGATTCCCTGCGCGTCGATCGGAATGAGAGTCTTTTCGTCCGCCATCACGGGGCGGCCGGCCGCGCCGAGCATGAGGCCCATACTGGGGCCGTAGACGTCGGCGTCCATGAGGCCGACCGCGGCGCCGGCCCTGGCGAGCGAAAGCGCGAGGTTGGCGGAGACGGTGGATTTGCCGACGCCCCCCTTGCCGGAGGCCACCGCAATGATGTTCCTGACGCCCGGCAGCAGTGAATTCTCGCCCTGGCGCGCCTGCGCCGGGATCTCCACCTGCTCCTGAAAATGCGTCTTTTTGACCCCGATTTCCTTTAACTTCCCTTCGACGGCCTCCCTGGCCGATCGATGGCTCGCCTGAAACGGGGTCGGCCAGTGAAGGCGGATCAACACTTCGTCGTTCTTGACGCGCAGATCGTCGATGATCTCGGCGCTTTCGAGAGTGAGATCGGTGCCGGGGTAGCGCAGCTCGTTCAGAGCCGCTCGCAGGTCGTTCTGGTCCAGCTTCATTCTGCTCCTCATCTGTCTCTGCAAGTTGCGGTGAGTGCATACGATAATCGATTCTCTCCGAGATTCCCAGTAGACACATGCGGGCGAAAGGCCGATATTCAGCGTATGGAACGAATTCGATGGGCTTCGATATTTGCCGACGGGACTCCGGTCGAGCTGGCTTACCGTTTTCCGGGCGCACACCGGCGAACCGGAACCGCATACGACATGGCGCTTTATCTCGGAAGCGAGCTCGAAGAGGCGGAGTACGAAGAATGGCGCCGCCGTCTGGCCGAGCGGGTTGCCGTGGCGACGGGAAAGATGGATGTCGGGCTCTTCATATTGAACGGGACGTCATCCAATCTGGCGCACGGGGTCGTCACGCAGGGCAAGCTCCTCTACGCCCGCGACGACTCGGTCCTGAAAGAGTTCGAGGCCGCTGTCCGGACCGCGTTTCTGCGGACGGTCTACGAGTCGAGTGTCGCCTCCTGGCGCCCGACCACCTAATCTGCACCCCTCTAATAACTTATGGCCGTTGAAGAACTGTCAACATGCGGGCCGGATACTTATCCACCGGCCGGTGTGGGGGCCGTAGAGGCGGTTTCCGGCGATTTCGGGGCGAGTGAGGCGGGACTCGAGTCGGTCTGACAGACTGTCGCGCCATTCTGGCCGTTTTGAATACGAATTTGACGACCTCGGCTAAATGCGCGTATACTATCAGGTAACAGAACCCGTCCCCTCGGGTTCCGGCTGAATGAAGCGAGGCATCTTACCCACCACGGTGCCGCGCAGCCAGGACTCCCCGCTCGAAAGGAGAAGAAGTATGTCGCGTTGGCGCACGAAACTCGGGATCGTGGCCCTCATGCTTGCATTTCTGCTCGCCACGCCGGCGGCGTTTGCCTGGGAAGAGGTCCCGCCCGGACCCGACCCCGGGATGGAAAATTCCGGCGCCCCGGGCGGAGGCGATACGGATCCTGATGACTTTCCCATCATCTTGAACAATCAAACCAGCGTCCGGGAAGAAGTCACTGCCCCCACTCTCAGCGACAGTTTGAAGCTGCTGAAGCTGACGGTTTTTCTATCGCGCTTTCTGTCCATCTGACGGGAGCTGACCGGTAGTTAAGGGAAGCGATCGATCCAGGGAGAGAGAATGACCTACCGAAACCAACCGAGGTTGGGTCGCAAACTGAAGGAAATCAGCGAGGTTCTGGGTGTCCCCGACCGGACGGCGACTTCTGCCGGCGATCTCGGTTCGCTCTATCTGGGGACCGATCACTACCTCGACGCGATTCGAGAGTTCGAAGCGGTACTGCAGGATGAAACCGGCGCGACTTCCCCTGCCGTGCAAGACTCGATTCGCGAGAAACTCGCATGGTGTCATTACTACACGGGCCACTTCGATGAAGCGGAAGAGACGATGCGCGAACTCGAGGCATCGGTCGAAAGCCGACCCGGGCTTCTGCTGCTTCTGGCGCGGATCGATCTCGAGCGCGGGCAGCCGCAGCTGAGTCGAGCGAAAGCCGAGCGATCACTCGCCCTCTCCCGGGAACTCGGGGACGAGGAATGGCTCGGCCAGACGCATTCACTGCTGGGCGTGATCGCTCACCGGAGCGGTCAAACCGAAGCGGCCCGCGGCCATTACGAAGAAGCTCTCCTCTCGTATCGTATTGCGGGGGACCCCGACGGGGAGGCGCGTTCGTTCATTCATCTGGGTACGCTCGCGAAATCGGAGTGCCGGTGGGACGAGGCGCTCCGCTATCTGCAGCGGGCCCGTGCGCGCGCCGACGAAGAAGGCTTCTACTATCTATTCGGATCCGCCTCGCTGAACCTCGGCAATCTTCGCTATCGCCTGGGCGAACTGCCCCAGGCCTTCGAGGCCACGCGCGAGGCGAAACGGGTCTTCCATGAAATCGGCTACCGGCTCGGGGAAGCGCGCGCGCTTCTTGCGGAAGCGCGTGTCCATCTCGACCGCGACGATCGCGAGAGCTTCGACCGCTGCGTGACCGAAGGGGAATCGATCTGCCGCGACGGCGGATTCAAGCGCGAGCTTGCGTTCTGGGAAGTGATGAAGGGGGAAGCGGCGCTTCATATCGGCGACGACGGGGCGGCGAAAGTTCATCTGCAGCAGGGGCTTCGACTCGCGCGCGAAATCTCGCCGAACGGCGACCTCGCGGTGCGCGCCACGCTTCACCTGGCGGGACTCTGCCTTCGCAATCGAGATGCGGCGAACTGCCGCGCTCTGCTCGACTCGATCGCCGACGCGCAGCGCGAACTCGGCGACCCGGCGCAGGAAGGGTGGATGCACCGCCTGCACGCCGAAGCTTCACGCCACGAAGAACGGTACGAGGAAGCGAGCGACTACGCGCAGCGCGCCATCACCTGCTTCGAACGCATCGGATATCGCCAGGAACTCGCCGAGGCGCTGACGGTCTCCGGGCGCGTGGCCGCATCCGATTCACGCGGCGAAGATACAGAACGCGTCCTTTCCCACTATCTCCGCGCGAAGCGGATCTGGGACGATCTCGCGTCGCACCGGAACGCGGCCGGCGTATCGCTCGAAATCGCGCGCTTCTGGCTCGGCAAGGAAGACCTCGACGAAGCGCTGTCGTACGTGCAGAAAGCGCACGCCCTGTTCGCGCGGGCGCACGACGAAGCCGGGCTGCTCGAATGCAATGAACTCCTGCGTCACGTGGAAAGCCGGTTCGCGGACGCGATGTTCGAAACGCCCGACCCGGCGTTCGCGTCACGAAACGGGTCGCGCGGCGAACTGTCGGAGGGGCTCGCGTACCTGCTCGGTGACGCGCTGCGGCGCTCGCGCTCGGCGCGCGGCTGGATCGCGTCGGGCACGAACCTGGCCGACCTGAACGTGCTGGCGCAGAAGGGACTGCCCGGCGACGAAGCAGAGGCGGCGATCGCGCATCTCCTCGCCGAAGATCCGACGTTCCTGGACAGCGACCGCCCGCTCTTCCTGAGCGGCCTCGACGCGCGCAATCGACTCGCGCGCGATCGAACCGTCGTCGTTCTCCCGTTCGCGATCCATGACGGCGCGCGCGGAATTCTCTATGTCGACCGCCCGTCGAAGAGCGGAAGCGAGAGCTATCGATTCCGGGACCTGCAGGTTCTTTCTTCGGCGACGCACGCGATCGCGAAACGGATTGCCGAGCATCAGAAGAGCGAACTGCTTCGCGAGAACTTCTACCTGAAAGAGAAACTCGAAAACCGCTATCCGTTCGCGAATATCGTGACCGAGCATCCGAAGATGATCGAGACGCTTTCGATCGCGTCGCGCATTGCGGACTATCCGATCACGGCCATGCTCGACGGCGAAACGGGGACGGGGAAGCAGCTGCTCGCCCGCGCGATTCACGACTCGAGCGATCGCGCGAAGGAGCCGTTCGTGACGCTCAACTGCGCCTCGCTTCCGGAGCAGATTCTGGAGTCGGAGTTGTTCGGTTACGTGAAGGGCGCGTTCACGGGCGCGCTCGAAGATCGCAAGGGGCTCTTCGAAGAAGCCGACGGCGGCACGATCTTCCTCGACGAAATCGGCAAGGCGGGCGCGCACGTGCAACGCGCGCTGCTGCACGTGCTCGACCAGGGCATCATTCGCCCCGTCGGTTCGAATACGCATCGCGAAGTCGATGTGCGCGTCATCTGCGCCACGTCGAACACGCAGCTCCTGAAGGACATCGAAGAGGGGCTCTTCCTGAAGGACCTCTACTACCGGGTGAACGATATCTGCCTCAGCCTGCCGCCGCTCCGCGAGCGCGCGTCCGACATTCCGCTTCTCGCCGACACGTTCCTCGAAGCGTTCCGGCAGAAGATCGGGCGCGACGAGATGCGATTCGCCCCGGCCGTTTACGCGGCGCTCGAAGCGTACGACTGGCCGGGCAACGTGCGGGAGCTCGAGAAAGCCGTGCAGCGCGCGACGCTTCTCGCGCCGACGGCGATCATTTCAGTGGATTCCCTGCCCGCCGAAGTGCGCGCCGGCGCCGCAAGCGGCTCCGCTCCCGCGACTTCGTCCGGGCGGAACGCGAAGTCGCTGAAGGAAGAGGTCGAAGAACTCGAAAGGCGTCGCGTCGCCGAGGCTCTGCTCGAGACGAACGGCAATCGAAGCGCAGCCGCCCGCGTTCTCGGCCTTTCGATCCGCGGACTCCGCAACAAGATCAAGCGATACGAGCTGGGTTAGCCCGGCAACCCGCTGCACATGCTGCGAAATCGTGCACGAAGTTCCTCCTTCTGTAACCGGATGAATTGATTGGTCTTAAGTCGGGCCTCGCTCGGCTTTGAGTATCTGGTTCCCGGTAGAATCCCTCTCGATCCCGGGTGCCGGTCGGGCCCCCTTCGGATGCCTGGCGCCGTAACCCTCTGCAGATCATTACCTTTCCAATCTTTTTGCACATTTCGACAGGATGGCACGTCCCTTGATATATACAGGGGTGAATCGTTCGGAATTAGGGGCCGGACGATTCGAATCGGCCTCAGCCACCTCCTGCCCTCCTCATTGTTGTAGGTGGTGGCCCGTTGGGTTTCTTGATCCTGGTGGGTTGAACCCGCGGGCCGATAGTGTGCGGGTCTCGTAAAGGAGACCGGGTGTACTTTATTCAGGCGATCGTTTACGCGATCGTGGCGAGAGTCACTTCCGTGTCGTGGTCGAAAAGGGGAGCTAGGGCGCGGGACAGCTTGAATAAGGGTTGGGGTGCAAAACACCGGTAGCCGGGAGGCCCGCCGCATTCTGGAACGGGGTAGTCGCTTGACGACTGCCCCGTTTTTGCGCGCGCCCCGGTCGCGCCGCCGGCGCGGGCTCTTCCACCACGCCCGTTCTTCCGTGCGCCGCCCCCCCGGTTCGTTTACTCTGCGTGCATGGCTTCCAGAACCCGATGGCTTCGCGTAAAC
>JABDJQ010000024.1 GCA_013002425.1 Gemmatimonadota bacterium | reverse complement strand
CGACGGTGCAGAGAAGGGTGAACGTACTTCGCTGAACGCAGACGGGCGCCCCGTTCGCGGGGGCGCCCGTTCTTCTACCTCGTTCTTCGCCCCCTCTATTCGAGAACGAAGATGTTCTTCTCGGCGCAGATCTTCTTCAGTTCCTTCGGCCAGATCGTGACGCTCGTTTCCCCGAGATGCGCGGTGCGCAGGAAGTACATGTACGTACGCGACTGTCCGATTCCGCCGCCGATGCTGAGCGGAATCTCGTCGTTCATCACCATCTGGTGATACGGCATCTTCAGGAAGTCTTCCTGACCCGTCAGCTCCAGTTGCTTCTTCAGCGTCTCTTTCGTCACCCGAATCCCCATCGAGGACAACTCGTGGCGCCGCTTCGTGACCGGGTTCCAGACGAGGATGTCGCCGTTCAGCCCGTGCATCTGCTTGCCGTTCTTCATGACTGTGGGGGTTGTCCAGTCGTCATAATCCGCGGCGCGCATTTCGTGCGGGTACCCGTCTTCGAGCGTATGCCCGATGCCGTAGATGAACACGGCCGGATACTTCTGGAGGATCGCCGTTTCGCGCTGCTTGCGCGGAAGGTCCGGGTACATGTCGAGGATCTCTTCGGCGTGCAGGAATTTCAGTTCTTCGGGGAAGTCGGGGTACTTGCCCTTGAGCGCCGGGAACATCTCTTCGGCCTTCCGGCCGCCGGCGAGCAGCACTTTCCAGATCTTCTGCACGGTGTCGGTCAGATAGTCGAGGTTGCGCTCTTCCGCGCTCATCACTCTCTCCCAGTCCCACTGATCGACGTAAGAACTGTGATCGTGATCGAGGAAGTAGTCCTTGCGCACGGCGCGCATGTCGGTGTTGATCCCTTCGCCCGCTTTGCAGTCGAACTCGGAGAGCGCCCACCGTTTCCATTTTGTCGCCGCCTGCACGACCTGCGCGTCGATCCGTTTCTCGAGCCCGAGGCCCGCTTTGAAATCGATCGGCGTGCGTGATCCGTCACGGTCGAGATAATCGTTCATGCCGCTGTCCCTGTCGACGATGAGCGGCACCTGCACCATCGTGAGGTTCAGCTCTTTCGCGAGGCCGTCCTCGATAGAGCGCTTGATTTCGTAGAGCGCCTGCATCCTCTCGCGGGGTGGGAGAATCGCCTTGTAGTCGGTCGGGAGCGCCTTCGCGACTTCTTCATAAGTGCTGATTCCGGGACCGGCGAGATCCGCTGTTTTGCCTGACATCACATGCCTCCCTGATATTGAGTGGGAAATGGTCCGCCTTCGAGGGTAGGAGTCGGATAGCCGAAGGGACAATAAGGGGTTTCCGTGGGTGCGGGGAATCGGGGCTCAGGGGGCGGAAAACGCGTCCGCGCCCCGCAGAACCTCCCCGTCGAAGTCGAACAGGCCGACGTTCTCCCAGGGGGAGCCGAACGTCTCGCCGGGCAGCCATGCCGGCTCCCAGTAGAACCAGCCCTCCACGGCGCCGTTCGGAACGCCGGTCATGATGTCGATCATGTCGCGCAGGTACTCGTACTGCCGTGCCGGCGTGGCGTCATAGCATATGTGAAGGTGACTCGGATCGCCGACCGGGTTGAACGTGTTGTCGGCCCAGCCGAGGGTCCACGGATACGCGAGTTCGGCGATGACGACCGGCTTCTGATAGCGCGCGGCGAGATCGGTCAGGTTATCGCGAAAGTCGATCGGCGTGCCGTGCCACCACGGGTAGTAGGAGAGCCCGAGATAATCGAACGACACGCCTTCCGCGATCAGGTGATCGAAGAACCGGCGCGCGCCCCCGTTGTCGCCTCCGCGGTCGATGTGAATCATGACGGCGACCGAATCGCCCGGGCCGAGCGCGTCGCCGATGCCGAGCCGCGCCGATTCGATCAGCTGCGCGAGCTTCGTCCACTGCGCGGGCGTATCGAACGCGCCGCTGACGCGCCCGTCGTCCCAGAGCATCCCGGGCGTGATCTCGTTCCCGATCTGCACGATGGCGGGAAGCGTCCCCTGCGCGCTCATCGCGAGCAGCACGCTCTGCGTGTACGCCCGTACGCTGTCGCGAAGCGCCGCGAATCCGAGCGCCGACCATGCCGCCGGTTTCGTCTGCTTGCCCGGATCCGCCCAGTCGTCCGAGTAGTGCAGGTCGAGCAGGATCGCGAGACCGAGGCTCTCCGCGCGCGCCGCCATCGCGAGCGTCGAAGAGAGATCGCCATGACCATAGGAGGGATTCGGCGTATGCCAGAGGCGCAGGCGCACCGCGTTCATGCCGCGCGCCTGCAGAATGGCCATCGCCTCCCCCGGCGCGCCCGAGTCCGTGAACACGCCGCCCGCCGCTTCGACAGCAGGCAGCGACGAAAGATCCGCGCCTCGCAGAAACGGAAGGGCGGTCGTGGCCGTGTCCGCCCGGACGAACGAGCAGGGAATCAGGGTCGCGATCGCGAAGAGCAAAGGAGTCCATCGCATGCCATGTTGCAACATGAGTACATTCTAAGGGATTCAGCCGATGGATGCGGACCCGTTTGAGCCAATCGCCCCCCTCCGATACAATGTGTCGGTCAGGAGGGATCATGAAACGACGCAGCACTCCCGCACGCCGCCGGACGATTCCGTATCGGCGCATCGCTTTCGCCGCCCCCGCGATTCTGGCAGGGGCCTTCCACGCATCCCCGCCGACCCAAGCACTGCAGGCTTCCGCGGACGACGCGCTCGCGATCACGGTCACGGGCCGGACCCGCGAAGTCATCATGAGCAACAAGGAGGCGTCGCATTTCGCGACCGACACGCACGCGCGCGACCAGCGGAGCTACTCGGGGCTCTACACCGCAATGCACGAGTCGCTGAACGACTACGTGATCATGCTCGACGGCGTGACGCTCGAACCGGCGAACGCGGTTTCGGTCGACGTGCTGCCGTGGTCGATGACGCGAAACTACGAAGCGGGCGCCCGTGAAGAGATCGCGATTCTCGATCGTGCGCCGGTTCTCACCGTGCGCATTCACGCGGGCGATACGAAGCCTGCGCAATGGACACTCACGCCGATTGTCGACCACCGCTGGATCTGGGAAACCCCGTTCGCGCAGTTCGAAGATGAAATGATCGATGGCGCGTTCTGCATACGGCGCACGGGATGGGCGCCGCCGCCGAACGTGCCGGGCTGGCTCGCCGTCAAGACGTCGGCGCCGGCTGCCTGGACGGCGACCGGCGTTCGCAGATCCGCCACGCATCCGCGTGACGCGGCGCGGAACGCGATGGCGAAGACGAACCCATACGAGCCCGGCATGTTCGCGGGCGCGTGGCCCGCGGGCGCGGAGTATGTGGACGTCGTGTTCGCGCTCGGATTCAGCGCGGAGGATGCCGCCGCGCTCGCCGCCCGCTCGCTGGCCGATCGCGACGCGAAGCTCGAAGCCCGCCGCGCGCGCATTCGCGAAACGATCGCCACCAACGCGCTCGCGATCGAAGACCCGCGCCTCGCGAAAGCGTACGACTGGGCGCGCGCGAGCATGGACGTGCTCGTGATGAACGTCCGCGGCCCGGGAATCTACGCGGGCTTTCACTGGTTCCCGAACTACTGGGGGCGCGACACGTTCATCTGCGTGCCGGGCGCGCTGCTCGTGACAGGACAGCATGACGAAGCGCGCGCGATTCTGCGGTCGTTCCTGCAGTTCCAGCTGCTCGACCGCGGCAGCCCGCGCATGGGGCGTCTTCCGAACATCGTGAACCCGGGCGAACTGCAGTACGCGGGTGTCGACGGCACCTGGTGGTACGTCCGCGCGGCGTACAAGTACTGCAAGGCGCGCCG
>JABDJQ010000809.1 GCA_013002425.1 Gemmatimonadota bacterium | reverse complement strand
TGGAAGAACTGGTGCACGAACTGCTCGTCGAACTCGGAGAGAATCCGGAGCGCGACGGGCTGAAACGAACGCCGGTGCGGGTCAATCGATCCCTCCGTTTTCTTACGGAAGGGTACGATCGCAACCCGCGCCAGGTCGTGGGCGACGCTCTCTTCGAAGAAGACTGCGACGAAATGGTCATGGTGCAGGGGATCGACATCTACAGTCTCTGCGAACATCACATGCTGCCGTTCTACGGACAGTGCCACGTGGCCTACATCCCGAACGGGAAAGTCGTCGGCCTCTCCAAGATCCCGCGCGTCGTGAACGTTTTCTCGCGGCGCCTGCAGGTGCAGGAGCGACTCACGCGGCAGATCGCCGAATCACTCGACGAGATCCTGAACCCGCGCGGTGTTGCGGTCGTGATCGACGCGTATCATTTGTGCATGGCGATGCGCGGCGTCGAGAAACAGAATGCGTTTACGAAAACGAGCGCGCTGCTCGGGGCATTCCGCGAGGATCCCAACACGCGCGCGGAGTTCTTTTCTCTGCTTCGAAAGAACGGATGACATTCATGAAGAAGCCTCTGTCCACGCCGGATGAACGCAGGGACTCGCCCGAGATCGCGCGCGCGCTCGACTACTGCGACCACGTTTCGTCTCAGCGGAACAATTACCTGAAACGTGTTTCCCAGTTTCTGCCCGACCGCGCGAAGTACCGGCTGTTCTGCACCACGTACGCGGCGATGCGCGTGATCGACGACGCGGTCGACGAAGAGTTTCTGGCGCGCCCCGAAAGCGAACGTGTGGGCCGGCGCGACTCGATGTACGGACTGATCGACAAGTGGCTTCGCCAGGCGGAAGCCGCCGCGGGGGGCGCGTATCGCACGATCAGTTCGTCGTTCGAACCTTTCGTTTTCGAGGCGCTCAACGTCGTGCTGAAGGGGAGCCAGATCGGTCTCGGTCCGTGGCGCGAACTCGCTTCCAGCATGAAGCGCGACGTCGCGGAAGAAGCGCTCGACACCTGGAACGACTTCCTGCGCTACTGCGAAGGCGCCTGCGTGGCGCCCGCCGCGATCTTTCTCTACATTCTCGGCTGTCGCATGGACGATCAGGAACGATCGCATCTCGACTGGCCCGAACCGCCCGATTCCTACGCGCGCGACATGGCGATCTTCTGTTACCTGGTGCACATCCTGCGCGATCTGCCCGAGGACGTGCAGAAGAACCGCCAGATTCTCACGATCCCGCTCGAGTTCTTTACGCGGACGAGCCTGCGCGCGCACGACTTCGTAGCCGCGATCCGCAAGGGGGAGTGGAAGGCGACGGCCCCGCTGCTGAAGATTCTGGTCGGGCGGGCGGAAGAGTACGAGCAGCGGGCCGAGGAACAGCTCGCGCGCCTGTCGCAGATCATGCCGAAGCGCGAATACAGAATCGTATGGCTGCTGCACAAGCTCTACGTCCGGACATTCCGGCGTCTGCGTCGCAAGTACGAGAAAACGCTCGGGGGCTTCCCGCCGCCGGACCTCGAAACCGCTTGAGGGATACCAGGTAAGAAGATGGAATCAGGCGCGATACTGAACCAGAACACTCCGAACGAACCGCCGTGTTCGATTCGCGTTCCGATCGATCGGGACGAGGCGTATTCGATCGTGGCTGACCCGGAAAACCTCGCGGGCTGGTGGTTCCGGCCCGGCCGGTCGCTCAGCGCGCCGGGCTCAAAACGGGTCCACTTCGACGCGGACCCCGCTCAGCACAGTGTGGACCTGCGATGGGGCGAAGACGGCGACTGGCGCCATGTGCGGGTGACTGTGGACGATGCCGAAAGGGGATCCCGCGTCGCGATTTCCGTGCTGCCGGTTCCCGGCTGCCCCACGGGTTGTCTCGAGATCGAGGGGGTTCGAACGAAACGCGACCTGAAACGCCTGAAGGGCCTGCTCCGCTCACGCTCGCATCTTCTCGACAGTGACGACTACTGGATCTGACCGCGCCTGTCCGCTACTTGCGCGTAACAACGCGACCCTTGACTCCTTCGACCGCCGCGATCGCCGCTTCGGCAGCCGCATCGATCTCCGCCTCTTCACCGCTCATCTGAAGACGACCGAACGCGCCGAACGGCTGCACGTGATTGAGCGTCACGCGCGCGGCCTTCTCCGCTT
>JABDJQ010000779.1 GCA_013002425.1 Gemmatimonadota bacterium | reverse complement strand
TCGCCCAGTTCGTCGACGTTCAGATCCACGAGCCGGAGGTCGTAGTCATCGCCGGGGATCATTCCCGCTACGGTGATCAGACCGAGCGGAGGAAACGCGCACTTCTTGCCGAGCAGCGCAAGGGATTCGTTGAAAGACCAGAATGTGATGGGTTGTGCGGGCGCGATCAGAAGCACGTTCTTCATGTAATTCCTTCCGGGACAAATGACGAGGAGATGCTATAAGCAGGCCCTGCCTCTGTCAAGACATCCCATTCACCTGGAATTCTCCACCAGGGCAGCCCAACGCTCCCTTGAGCAGGAGACGCCCTTGCGATATCGTAGGGTGATCCAAACGAGAACGATCCGTCTCCCGATACAAGGCAGAGGTAATTCATGGCAATGGAACAAGATGACCGAAAAGCGATCCTGGAGGCGATGGATGCCGTCGCCGCCGAAAACCCCGCTCAGGGAGATGTGTACAGCACGTTCAAGAAGCAGCTCTTCGACATAGACCCGGAGGAGACGAACGAGTGGATCGAGTCGCTGGATCGCGTGCTCGACTCGGACGGGCCGACACGCGCGAGCTTTCTGCTTCGGAAAGTGCTGAAGCGCGCCAAGATGCGCTCCCTCCAGATGGAGTTCATCCAGACCCCCTATATCAATACGATTTCATCCGAGCAGGAACCGGAGTTCCCGGGCGACGAGGTGATGGAAAAGCGCATCCGCCGCATCGTGCGCTGGAACGCAGCAGTCATGGTGACGCGCGCGAACAACCAGTTTCCGGGCCTCGGCGGCCACATTTCGACGTACGCCTCGGCCGCTTCTCTCTATGAAGTGGGCTACAACCACTTCTTCCGCGGACCCGGCTACGAAGGCGGACCGGGCGATTTCGTCTATTTCCAGGGGCACGCCGCGCCCGGCATCTACTCGCGCGCGTACCTCGAAGGGCACTTGAACGAAGATCATCTGAAGCTGTTCCGGCAGGAAGTCGGCGGCGGCGGCCTTCCCTCCTACAGCCACCCTCGCAGGATGCCCGACTTCTGGCAGTTCCCCACCGTGAGCATGGGGCTCGCCCCGATCAATTCGATCTACCAGGCGCATTTCAATCGCTACATGGAATCCCGCGGGCTGGCGAACACGAGCACTTCCCGCGTGTGGGCGTTCCTCGGCGACGGGGAAATGGACGAGCCGGAATCGCGCGGCGCGCTTCATCTCGCGTCGAACGAGGGCCTCGACAACCTGGTCTTCGTCGTGAACTGCAACCTGCAGCGCCTCGACGGCCCGGTGCGCGGAAACGGCAATATCATCCAGGAACTCGAATCGACGTTCCGCGGCCAGGGATGGAACGTGATCAAGGTCATTCTGGGGCGCGAATGGGACGAACTGCTGCGGAGCGACGCAAGCGGCCATCTCATCGAGAGGCTGAACACCGTGGTTGACGGCTGGTGGCAGCGCTACAGCACGGAAGGCCCCGCGTTCGTGCGCGAGCACTTCTTCGGTCACAGCGAAGAACTGAAGAAACTCGTGGCGAACATGAGCGACGACGATATCTGGAATCTGCGCCGCGGCGGCCACGACTATCACAAGCTGTACGCCGCTTACAAACTCGCGACGGAGTCGAACGGCAAACCGACCGCCCTGCTCGTGAAGACCGTGAAGGGCTGGACTCTCGGCGAAGGATTCGAAGGGAAGAACGCCACTCACCAGATGAAGGCGCTCAACACTTCACAGCTCAAGTCCTTCCGCGACAAGCTCGAACTTCCGATCGACGACAAGGACATCGAGACCAAACCGCCGTTCTACCACCCCGGCAAGAAGTCTCCCGAGATCGAGTACATGATGGAACGCCGGCACGCTCTCGGCGGTCCCATGCCGCGTCGCCGTGTAAAGGGCGACAAGCTGAAGCTTCCGAAGGCGGCGATTTACAGGGAATTCGACAAGGGGACGGACGGGGATCAGGAAGTATCGACGACGATGGCGTTCGTCCGGATCCTCCGAAAACTCACACGCGACAAGGAATTCGGACCGCGTGTCGTGCCGATCATTCCGGACGAGGCGCGCACTTTCGGGATGGAGTCGCTCTTCAACGAAATGGGCATCTATTCACCGAACGGGCAGCTTTACGAGCCGGTCGATCACCACATGATTCTTCGCTACAAGGAAGCGAAAGACGGGCAGATCCTCGAGGAGGGGATCACCGAAGCGGGCGCCATGGCCGACTTCACGGCCGCCGGCACGGCTTATTCGAATCACGGGGTTTCGATGGTTCCGTTCTACATCTTCTATTCGATGTTCGGATTCCAGCGCGTGGGCGATCTCATCTGGGCGTTCGGCGATTCGATCGGCAAGGGCTTCCTGCTCGGCGCGACAGCCGGGCGCACGACGCTGATGGGCGAAGGCCTGCAGCACGACGACGGTCATTCGCAGCTCGTCGCGACCACGGTGCCGAATGCGCGCGCTTACGATCCCGCCTTCGCCTACGAAATGGCGGCTATCGTACGTGACGGTCTCGATCGCATGTACGCGAAGAACGAAGACTGTTTCTACTACATCACTTGCTACAACGAATCGTACTCGATGCCCTCCAAACCGAAGGGTGTCACGCTGGAAGGGATCACGAAGGGGATGTACCTCTATCGTGAACCGCTGAAGCGGCGGCGACTCGAAGCGCAGCTCGCGGGCAGCGGCTCGATCCTGCGCGAAGTGATTCGCGCGTCGGATATCCTCGAGAAGGAATACAAGGTCGCGACACATGTCTGGTCCTGTCCGAGCTGGCAGATGCTGCGCGCCGAAGCGCTCGAAGCCGAGCGCTGGAACAGGCTCCATCCCGTGCGCAAGGAGCGGGTGCCGTACGTCACCGAACTGCTCGACGGCAGCAAAGGCCCCTTCATCGCCTCGTCCGACTGGATGAAGACGCTTCCGGAACTGATCGCGCGGTTCGTTCCCTGTACGCGTTTCGTCCCGCTCGGGACGGA
>JABDJQ010000712.1 GCA_013002425.1 Gemmatimonadota bacterium | reverse complement strand
TGGATGGACCCGCCGCTCATCTACTACCTGGGCGTTCCGACCGGGACACGGCAGCGCGAGCTGTTCGCGCTCGTACAGCCGTCGGATCTAGAAACCTGGGTCGCGAGCCCGGCGGCCCGGCACTGTTCGCATGTCGTGATCGACCGGCCGGACTTTCGCGAAGTGAACCGATGGGGGAACGAGTTCTACGGGGAAGAGCTGGCGCGCGCGCATGCGGATCTGAAAAGAAACGGCTGGGCGCTGCAGCTCGAAACATCGCACTATGAAGTCTGGGCGCGGGAGGCGGGATGAGGCACGAAGGCCGGGATAACATACTGACGGACGGCCTTCTGGCGGGCTGCTTCGCGGGCGTGATCACGGCGCTTGCGGAATGCGCGTTTCATTTGCTGCGCCAGGCGCCGACGCTGCTCCCGTCGTTACTGCCGCCGACGCTCGCCCTCTACATCTTCTACTGGGGCATCGTCGGTCTCCTCGTCGCGATCGTGTGGCGCGCGGTTCGGAGCGCGGGCATCGGAAAGTCCGCGGGCCCGGGGTTCGCGCGTGTGTTGACCGCCGGTTTCGCGATCGCTTTCACGCTGCACACGGCGTTTACGAGCCACGTGATCGGCGCGCTCCCGCGGCCGTGGTCGACACTGCTGTTCGCGGGGGTGCTCGCGCTGGCGCTGCTGTTCGCAGTCGTGATACAGCGCGTACGGTCGGGGCGCGCGCTCGGAGCACGTCTCATGTTCGGGACCGTGCTTACGCTCTTCCTGCTTTCGCTCCCCCTCGCCTGGATCCCGGAGCGGGGAGCGGCCGGAGACGGGCGGGCGGAGGAATCGGCGGTCACGGGCGCTTCCGGGCCTAACGTGCTGCTCGTGGTGTTCGATACGATGCGCTACGACCATATCGGGTCGGCCGGATACGCGCGCCCGACGACGCCCGTGATCGACAGCCTGGCCGCCGGGGGCGCGGTGTTCGAGCGGGCGTATGCGCCGTCGTCGTGGACGCTTCCGTCGACCGCGTCGATATTGACGTCGCGCTATCCGTCGGGGCACGGGGTGACCTCGCCCGCGTCCGCCCTCTCGCACGAGATCACGACGCTGCCGGCGATTCTGCGGGACGCGGGCTACCGAACCGGCCTCTTTTCGGGCAATCCGCTCGTGGAACCGAACTTCGGCTTCGGTAACGGCTTCGGCCACGTATTCACGCCTTCGAAACCGCTCATGCTCGGCCTCTTCTATCTGCCGCGCTATTGGAAGCGGACGTTCGGACGAATACCGGGGATGCCTCCGCATGACGAACTCACGGTTCGCTACGAGTCGATCTGGCGGCCGCACGTGAAGGAAGAGTGGATTCGAGGAGGGCGGCTCGGCGCGGAGCTTCTCGACTGGGTCGACGCAGACGGCGCGGCGCCTTTCTTCGCACACGTACAGATCATGGAGCCGCACGATCCGTACGAGGGGACCGGGCGGTTCGGCCCCGCCGGCGTGAGCGAGAAACCGTATTCGGTCGGCGCAGGGATGCATCCGTTCGACGTGCGCCGCCGCGTTCCCGATGCCGAGCAGAGGATCATGGTCGACCGATACGACGACGACGTTCTGGAAGCCGACCGGGTTCTCGGCGAGATCGTGCGCGGTCTCGAAGCGCGGGGACTCGGCGAAGAGACATGGATCATCGTCACGTCGGATCACGGCGAGGAGTTCTGGGACCATGACGGGTGGGGACACGCGCGCACGCTCTTCGACGAAGTGATTCGCGTGCCGCTGATGATTCATGGAAGGGGGGCGGTTGCCCGGAAAATTCCAGCGCTCGCTCGATTGATCGATATCGGACCGACCGTGCTCGCGATCGCCGGACGCGATGTTCCTCCCGGGTTTGTCGGAACGAACCTCCTTCCGGTCATTCTCGGAAACGCGGACTCGACGGGAATTCGCGAAGCGTACGCCGAGCTCTGGAAGAACCCGGCTCGCATGGCGGACGCGCTCGTGACGGACGGGGGGCGCAAGATCATCAGGGCGCGCGACGGAAGCAGCGAAGAGATCTTTCTGTTCGACCTCTACGCGGACGAAAGCGAGAAAGTGAATCGCGCACGCGGGCACGCGGACGAGGTCGCTTCACTCCTCGAACGACTCGACCGGATCGCGAGCGAAGCGGGCGCCGACGGAATTCGTTCCGATGCCGATCTCGACGAGGAAACGCGAAGACGTCTCAAGTCTCTCGGCTATATCGAATAGGCCCGCTCATTCGGCGACCGCGCTTCCGGTATTCGCGGTTTCCGCCACGGGAAGACATACGCGGAACGTCGATCCCACTCCCGGCTCGCTTACGACCGATACGGATCCGCCCATCGCGATGGCCGAGTTCTTGACGATCGAAAGCCCGAGCCCGGTTCCGCCCAGCTCGCGCGACCGCGCCTTGTCGACACGATAGAAGCGTTCGAAGATGCGGCTCAGATACTTCGTTCCGATTCCGATCCCGTCGTCCTGCACCTCGAGCACGACTTCGCCGTTCTGCCTCTGCAGCCTAAGCCGGATCGTACCGCCCTTCGGCGTGTATTTGGCCGCGTTGTCGAGCAGATTGTCCGCCACGAGTCGTATGGTCTCCGCATCACTCAGTACGGCAAGCGGTTCGCCCGCGATGTCCACGGTGAGCGTCAGCCCTTTTTGATCCACGACGGGCTGGAGATTGCGGATCGATGCGCGGACGGCTTCTCTGATGTCGATCTCTTCCAGCT
>JABDJQ010000733.1 GCA_013002425.1 Gemmatimonadota bacterium | reverse complement strand
GACATGATCGATCGACGACCAGTCGACATTCTTCCCGAGCAGTTTCGAAGCGGCTTCGAAGCAGTGACTGACGGCATGGAGCGGCAGTTCGTCCGCGTTCGTAACGAGCGAGGCTTTCGCGCGCTTGCGCCGATTGAAGCGCTCCTCTTCCACGGCGGCAACGACCCTCCCGTTGTAGAGCAGGCATGCAGCCGATTCGTGGTAGGCGCAGTTGATTCCGAGAACGAGCATTCGTCACCGACCCGGTCGAAAGGACCCTGCCATTCAAGGCCCATCTGGAGTATCCGTTCATTTTACAGGTGTGTCAGTTGGTGTGTAAAGTGTTCGTTTTGTTTGGTTTAAGACAAACGGGGCAATCCTGGTCAATCTGCCCTGTTTCATGGAAAGGGTGGCGGCGCTTTACGCAATTCGGGATCGGAGCGCATGCGGTGCGGCCGCGCAATGGAGGAAGGTGACGTGAAGGGATCAGATGGATCGCAGCTCAGGAGCCCGGCTTCAGAACCGCAAGACGCGCAGCCGCGTCTTTCATCTCAGCCGTCTCGTACTCCGCGTCGCGCCAGATACCCAGGAACTTTTCGTACGCTGCGATCGCGTCATCGCGCCTGTCCGCGTCTTCGTATGCGAGTCCCAGCTCGTAGGTTCCGAAGCTGTTCAAGGGGAACGCAGTCAAAATCTCTTCGTTTACGAAGCGATCGCAACGCGTCAGCACGTCGATCGCCTGGCTCGTCTGCCCCGCCAGACGGAGCGCCCGACCGTGATAGTAGAGGCTGAAGGTGTCGGCGAAGCGATCGAGCACGAGGCGCGTCCATCGCACGACCTCGTCATCCTGGCCGCGTTCCATTGCGAGATTCGCCCGCGCAGCGTAGAGATTCGTCGGGAAAGACTCGGCGTCGCCGACGCGGCGTTCTTCGATGTCTTCGAGCTTTCGGATCTCGCGCTCCGCGATGTCCTCGCGGTCCGCCCGGCACGCGATCCAGGTCGCCGCCTCGTGGACCCACTCGAAATCGCCCAGGGAGTGCTCCTCGAAGAGCGCTGTCGCTCTCTCGATCGCTTCGAGTGCCTTTTCGTGCTGATCGAGAACGGAATACAAATAGGCGAGCGTCTGATTCCGAAGGAGTAACACCCTGTAGCGGTCAGACGCCTCCGCATCCGCGATCTCGGTGAGGAGCATCTCTTCGGCCGCTTCGAAACGTCCACGATACAGGTGTGTCTCGATCACGCCCCGCCGTCCGATCGATCGCTCTTCCGCATCGTCACCGTCTGCGAGCTCGCGGAACAGGCGGAGCGCTTCATCGTCGTCGCCCAGAAGAACATTGATGACGCCGAGCTTGTATCGGGAGAAGTACAGGAAATCCGGCTTGATCTCGTAAGCCTTCTGATAAGCGGCTTTCGCTTCCTCGAGCTTGCCCTGCGCCGCGAAGATGTCGCCCTGCGAGTCGTACGGGTTCGGGTCACCGGGCTGCAACGCGATGTAGCGGCGGATCATCTCGTTCGCTTCCTCGAAACGCTCATCCTCCATGTACGCATACGCGAGCTGGTTGTATGCCGGTGCGAGGGAGGAGTCGGCCTCGATCGCCCTCCTGTTCCACTTGATGAAGTTCGGGTGCCCGCGTCCGGCCGTAACGGCGAGAATGTACCAGGCGTCGGGATCGTCCGGCGTGCGGTCGGTGATTTCGAGAAGTTTCGTGAGGGCGGAGTCCATCTGCCCCCGTTGCTCCAGAACGCTCGACTGGATCAGCAGTCGTTCGCGCCAGCTCGCCTTGTCGATGTGACGCACCGCGTGCCTCAGATACTCCGAGGCTTCTTCCGTTCTCCTCTCCGAATTCTTCACGACGGAGAGCAGCAGGTACGCCGCCGCGAACGTGGAGTCGATCTCGATGGCGCGCTCGAACTCCTCCGTCGCCTCGGCCTTGAAGAAGCGGCTGAAATAGTCGCGGCCTTTGATGAAGTGGTTGTAGGCTTCGGGCGAGTTCGTCGTGATCAGCGCGACGGCGGGATCGTCCTCGCTGTCGGCGCCGCTCGGAAGCGCCAGATCGCTTTTCACGGCGCGCGTCAGCTTGTCGACGACGGTGAAGACGCCTTCGCCCGCTTCACCGGTCACGCGCTGCGACGACGCCACGCTGCCGCTTCCGACGTCCGAGATCTGGCTCGTCAGTACGAGGTTAGGCTCGGTCTGCAATATCGTTCCCGACAGCATCCACCGGCCGCCGACTTTGCGCGCGATCTCCTCGCTGAGCCCGTGGTCGATCGGGGAGTCGGGGTCGTGCCCGAGCGATCTCGCGACTTCGAAGAGGCGCTGGCGGGAAACGATCTGCAGAAAGTGTGATTCGGAGAGATCCGTTACGAGAAGGCTCGAAACGATCGTGCCGAGATTCTCGTTTCCCTCGACGCCGCCCAGGTTCTGGAAGTCGAGGATGACGAGGCGGCCCTGGCTCGCGTCCGCCTCGGACACGATCGGGGCGGGAACGCGGTCCCACGGTTTGAACACGAACGCGGCGATTGCAAGCGCGCCGAGCAGCGCGGCGGGAACGATCCAGGCCGGACGCTTTTTCGCGGGCGTCGCGGAATCACCGGACACATCGGGCGCGCCTGCCGCGCTCATGGCCGCCGAGTGGATCGAGCCTTCGCTCGATCGGCGTTCCCGCTTGATGTCGGCGGCGAGATCGGCCGCCGTCTGATAGCGCAGGGCGGGATCCTTCTGCAGGAGCTTCGCGACGATCTGTTCCACGCCGGCCGGGACTTCCGCGCGGAAGCGTGCGAGCGGATCCTGCTCGCGGTGCAGGACGCGCTCGAGCGTCGCCACTTCCGTTTCGGCGCGGAACGGTTGCTGCCCCGTCACCATTTCGTAGAGAACGACGCCGAGCGAAAAGAGGTCGGAGCGCTGGTCGACAGCCTCGCCCCGCGCCTGCTCGGGCGCCATGTAGCCGACGGTGCCGAGCGTGGTGCCGGTCTTCGTGATCGCCTCGTCGCGCGGCAGCACCGCAAGCCCGAAGTCGAGCAGTTTCGGGCGGTCGCTCGAATCGACGACGATGTTGCCGGGTTTGATGTCACGATGCACGACGCCGGACCGGTGCGCCTCCTCGACCGCGCCCGCGAGCGCCTCGAGATACGCAAGCGCCGTGGGCAGCGCGATCGGTCCCTTCGCGAGAATGTCCTGAAGCGGCGCCCCGTCGACATGTTCCATCGCGATGTAAGGCCGCTTCCGGTGCTCGCCGACTTCGTAGACGTGCACGATGTTCGGATGGTGAAGGGAGGCGACGGCTTTCGCCTCACGCGTGAAGCGCGCGCGAAGCGTCGGGTCGACGGCGAGACTCAGCGGCAGGAACTTCAGCGCGACGCTGCGGTCGAGCTTCGTGTCTTCGGCGAGGTATACTTCCCCCATGCCGCCGGCGCCGATCTTGGCCAGGATCCGGTACTGGTTTACGGTTCGCCCTGCCTCGGGCGTAAAGGCCGGCTGCGTTTTCCCGTCGTCGTCAAACATGGATCGAGCTGCTCCCGTTGATTAGCGGCAATAGTAACCCGATCCCGTCGTGATTCCGAAATCAAATCAGCGGAGAAGAACGATCTTGGCGAGCGCGGCTTTTTCGCCCGTGTTCGCGCCCGCGTTCGCGCGTACGAAGTAGATCCCCGACGGCGCGCTCCTGCCCGAAGCCTCTTTTCCGTCCCACGTGAATTCATGAACACCGGGCTCGGCGTGTTTCCGAGCCAGCTCGGCGACCCGACGTCCGGAGATGTCGTGGACCGATACCGTGAGATCGCCCGCTTCGGCGACTGAAACGCGGAGTCCGACCGTGGGGTTGAACGGATTCGGGGCAGCGCTGATCGCGGGTCCGGCGACCGGAACCGTTGTCCCCGCCACGCCGGTCGAAAGATCGACGTCGATCGTCCACGTGAGCGAATCCGCCAGCGAGCCGTCGGTCGCCACGACCATGAGGTCGACCGAGCTGCCGCTCGTGCCCGCCGTAAACGAGTACGAGTTCGACGCTCCCGTCTGCTGCAGCAGCCCGTCTTCGTACCACTCGTATGTCGTGGGGTCGAGGTCTTCGTCGACCGCGGTTGCGCTGAAGAGAAAGACTTCGGACGGCATCAGCATCGTATCGAGAGCTGCGGGGGCGTGGCTCACGATCGCGGGCCACGCGTTTCCGAATCCGATGTCGAACGTCATCGTCGTTCCCGGGCCGCTGATGTTCGTGATCCAGATGCCGCTGCCGCCGCCGTACCAGTTCGAGTTCGGCACGGTGTTCGGCGTGAACGAACTCTGCCCGGCGTCGTCGGCGGAGAACGGCGCGCTGATCCGCGTCTCATACGGGTACCACTCTTCGCTGAACTCGCTCGTCCCGTCCCACGGAGTCGCCGGATCGTACCCCGCGTCTTCGACCGCCACCATGTAGTGAGATCCGTTCGTGTTGTTCCCCATCGCGTCGTCGATATGCAGGATCAGCATGCCGGGGTCTTTCTGATTCTGTCCGAACGTGAACCAGGGCCAGTACGCGGAGAAATCGGAATCCAGATGGTCGAAGATCGAAGCGGAATTCGAATTGCGGTTTTCGATCAGGAAGTACTCCTGGCTTCCCGAACCGCCGCCCGTGACTTTATAGACAACAGGGTTCAGATTGACTTCGGGAAGCGGCACGTCCTTCTGCGAATTGGTAAGCGGCGTCGGCGCGACCCAGCCGAGCTCCTGCTTCGACCACGCGCAAAGGTGCGCAGGATCCTGGCGCGTCCCGTACGAGAAGATGTTGTAGCCGTAGTACCCCATCAGGCACCAGTCCATGAGCGGGTGG
>JABDJQ010000701.1 GCA_013002425.1 Gemmatimonadota bacterium | reverse complement strand
TCTCTTCGCCCATTTCCCACCGGGCGGGAATGACTTCGATCCGCGTCGAGGCGTCCTTCTTGAGCACCGTTTCGGTGGTCGTCTCGTAGACGGCCGGCGCAAAGACGCGGGCGTAGCATTCACCCGGCTTCGGGTTCGGCGGAAGCAGCTCCATGCCGGTTTCGGTCTGTGCATAGCCGGCCGTGGTGGTCATCACCAGGGCAAGGGCGGCTACAACGAGTTTCAGGTTCTTCATTTCAGGCTTTCCTCCAGATTTTCCCATGGGTTGGGAATTGGTTTAAAAGGAGACGGACCGATTACAGGGTCGTTTGGCAAGTTGTTACTCGGTCCGTCCCCGCACAGCGCGTGGGATCGAATTCGAATTCCCCAAGCAAAATCCGTCCATTCGCTCCCATAGACCCGGGCCATCCGGCACGGGTCACATCTTTTTTTCGGGTCACAGGGCAGCGCGCACAGGGGACGCGTGACAAATCCGCGGCAAACGGCTTCGCCTCGACCCGACGATCAAGCATTTCCCAGAGGTTCGCGGCCGGAAACGGCCGACTTCAATCTTGCGGGCAGTTCGAGATCTCATGGCCCTGGGGAAGGCGTATCAGGTAACGCCCACAACCTATAGGAGGGGGCAATGGGATGTCCAGAAGAATTGTCTGTTTTTTTATGGGTTGCGCCCCCCTGCTTCCCGGGCCGAAAACGTTGGGGTCCGCCGGGGCGGGTGGTAGAATGGCGGGCCTCAGGAACCCGCGGGGGGGGCGGGCGGAGCGAAGCCTCCGTTTTCGTGTGACTTTCCCCCGGCGGCGCCTGTCAGTTAGGAAGACGACGACGCATGGACTATAAGGTAGAGAAAGACGAGGTTCTGGTCGCCGAGGCGAAAGCCGCAGGCCAGCGGGACCATCGCCCTTTTCAGGAGCTGGTCGCGCGGCACCAGGGCGGCGTCCTCGCGAACTGTCGTTACCTGACGAACTCGGCGGACGACGCCCAGGACCTGGCGCAGGAAGTCTTCGTAAAGGCCTTCTTCGCGCTCAAGGGATTCGAGGGGCGCGCACAGTTCAAGACGTGGATCCAGCGGATCAAGGTGAACCACTGCATGAACTTCCTCCGAAAGCAGAAGGGGAAGTACTTCGTCGACGTCGACGATCCGGAGAGCCAGTTTCACAAGGAACTGCATATCGACGAGAAGGTGACGCAGGACGTCGATGCCGGCTGGAAGAGGAAGCGGATTCGCGAAACTCTGGAGAAGATGCCGGAGACGCTCAGGGTGCCGCTGATTCTCTGCGATCTCGACGGCTTTTCCTATCAGGAAGCGGCGGACCAGCTCGACATAGGGCTCTCCGCTCTCAAGATGCGGGTCAAGAGAGCCCGCGAACAGTTTCGAGAAAAGTACGGGGACCGGGAGTCGTAGGTCGACGCCTGCCGCTCTTTCGCCCCGTATTATATAGAGAGCAACATGAACGACACGCCCAATGACCGGAACGCCCCGGACGACATCGACGCCGGGGAGCCGATCCAGGAACTGCGCGATCTCGAGGAAGAGCCTCGCGGTGATCTTCTCGGTCGTGTGGTGCGCGGTATCGAACGTCGCGTATTCGCGGCCGACGCGATCGACTTTTCCTGGTTCGGCCTGGGAGAGTTCCTTCGCGAACTCTGGAACACCCTGGCCGGCAGCCTGAGCGGAGACGGTTCGCCGCCGAATAACAAAGAGGAGTCCGACCGATGAACAACCAGTTCGATCTCGTCGGCGTGTTGCAGGAGATCCTGAACAACATGCTGCAGGCGACGACCGAGTTCGTCCCGCGCATTGTTACAGCCCTCGTCATACTCCTCATCGGTTTCATCATTTCGAAGATCGTGCAGAAGACGCTTTCGACGGTTCTCTCGCGTATCAAGTTCGACTCGCTCCTGGAAAAGGGCGGCATCACGGAGTCCCTTTCGCGCATCGGCATGCGCGACCCGATGTCCGTGTTCATTCCGAAAATTCTCTATTTTCTGCTGATCGTGTTTTTCGTGCGGACAGCGTCCGACGTTCTGCTGCTGCATGAAGTGAGCAATATGATCGGCGCATTCTTCGCGTTCCTGCCGTCGGTCATCGCTTCGATCATGATCGTTCTTCTCGGCACGATGCTCGGCCAGTTCGCCGGGCGGGCGATCACCGCCGCCGCGGCGGGCTCGGGCATCGAGTACGCCGCCGTGCTGGGCCGCCTGATCTCCGCGATGATCGTGCTGATCGTGGGCATTCTCGCCATCACCCAGCTCAAAATCGACATGGCGATCGTTCACTCGGTGGTGCTCATTCTGTTCGGCGGTCTTGCGCTCGCCTTCGCGCTCGCGTTCGGCCTCGGCGCCCGCGAGATCACCCGCGCCATCGTTGCGGGGCTCTACGTCCGGCGCACCTTCGCGATCGGCGAAGAAATCCAGATCGGCGGCGAGCGCGGCGTGCTGAAATCGGTTACGCCCATCATGACGCTCATCGAACGCGACGGACGCACCGTCGCCGTTCCCAACAGCGCATTCGTTCAAAGAGCCCTCCCCAAATAAACGGAACCCTTCGGTTCATTGACAGGAGTCGTTGCAGATGAACAAGAGAACCATGCTCGGGGCCGTCGCCCTGGCCGCGCTCGTCGCGCTGCCGGGTCAGGCCTTCAGCGAAGACGAAAAGAAAGACAAAAAGCGCGTGCTTGAACTCGGCAAGTACTATCCGTCGCTCGAATCCGGTGTCAACCTCTCCCAGAGCGCGTACAGCGACAACTGGGCGGGGGGCGACAAAGGTTCGATCGTCTGGACCTGGCTCCTGAACGGGACGCTCGAGAACCAGCTGAACAAGGGGCTCAACTGGAACAACAATCTCAAGCTCGCGTTCGGGCAGACGCACCAGCAGGACGCCGCGCGCAACTGGGGTAAGCCCGACAAGTCCACCGACCTGATCGATTACGAAACGATCTTTCGGTTCACGCGCGGGTGGCTCGTCGATCCGTTCGTTTCGGGCCGCTTCGAGAGTCAGTTCATCGACGACTCCGACGCCCTGGGCCGCTCGCTCAACTTCAACCCCCTCAAGTTCAAGGAGACGGGCGGCGTTGCGCGGCAGTTCATCGACGAAGAAGATCGCTCGCTTCTGAGCAGGCTCGGTTTCACGTTCCGTCAGAGCGTGCGCGATCAGTTCAGCGACAGCGTCGACACGACGAACACGGCGACGTTCAGCCAGTCGACGAATGACGGCGGTATCGAATGGATTACGGACTATAAGACGAAGATCCTCGAAGACAGAGTGACCTGGACGTCGAAGCTCTCGCTCTATCAGCCGATCTTCTACTCGGACAAGGATAACCTCGAGATGATCAGCGCCGCCGACCTGACCGCCGCCGGACTCGCGTCCGACATCGCGGATTACTCGACGACGATGGACATCGACTTCGAAAACATCTTCTCGGCCCAGATCACGAAAATCATCGCCGTGAACCTGTACACGCGGTGGGTATACGACAAGTTCGACAACACCGTGGGCACCAGCTTCGACGAAGACGGCATGCTGCTGAACGGTACGGATCTCAATCGCGCGATCCGAAAGGCCGGTCAGTTCAAGCAGACCCTCGCGATCGGCGTCACGTACCGGTTCCTCTAGGCCGCAGGAGGGAACGCTTTACAACGAAGACCCGTTCTTGGGACAATGGCGTCGTCAGACGTCATTGTCCTTTTTTCCGCCCCTTCCTCAATGGAGGCTCTCTGATGAAACACCTGTTCGCCGCCGCCTTCGCGCTTCTTCTTCTCGCGCCCGTTACGGCCCTCGGTCACTGTCAGGTCCCGTGCGGAATCTACGACGACACCGCGCGCATCGACCGCATGCTCGAAGATACCGACACGATCGAAAAGTCGATTCTGGCCATCATCGAACTCGCCGACACCCGAACCGACGCGAAGGCGATGAACCAGATGGTGCGCTGGGTCACGACCAAGGAAGATCACGCGAGCGACATCATCAGCATCATTTCCGAGTACTTTCTGGCACAGAAGGTGAAGCCCGTCGCCGCGGGAGCCGAGGGACGCGAAACGTACCTCGCCAAACTAGCCGACCATCACGCCGTCATGAGCGCCGCGATGAAAACGAAGCAGGACGCGAACGCCGAAACGGCCCGGACCCTGCGCGCCGCGATCGAAACGCTCAAGAAGCACTACAACTACGAAGACCACACCCACTAAGGGATGAAGACGGCGGGGAGATCGGGCCGGCGCGCGATTTCCGGCTTCTCCTCGCCCTCGCCCTGTCGGGCCTGCTGTCACTGATCCCGAAACCTGTTCGCCGTACCCCCGTCCCTCCAATGGGGCTCGGGGCTGCGGGGAACCGAAAACCGCGCGCCGGAGATCCGCGCCCCCGGCGCACACCACCCCGCCGCCGCCGCACGGTCTTCTCTTCAATTCCTGCTTCTCTTCCTTTCCCACTTCTCCGGTCTTTCTCCCCCTTTCCCCACGCCCCGGTCTTTGTCCCCCTTCCCCCCGCTCGAAAAGGCCATTTTCGGGGATCCTTGCATGTACGCGCCGGGTCGGGCACGCCGATCCCCGGGCTCGGACGTGTCGGCTCCCCGCAGCCCCGAGCCCCATTGGAGGGACGGGGGCACGGCGCAATCGCTTCAGTACAACGACCCACGGCCCGACAGGGCGAGGCGAGGAGAGCCGACACGCCGCGCCCGGGGCAGGAGCAGATCGCAGGCCCCGAGCCCGCGCATTCATGGACCTCACGAAATCGGCCGATAACGGACTACAGGGATTACACCTGTTTTCGGGCCGATTTCCACGAGGTAATGGCATGCTGCAAACTGGTAAGCACTGTATTAACAAGGGCTTTTCGCTCTCGAGCGATCCCGCGGAAGCGGCAAGGGAGTTCTACGCCTCGGTCGATGCGGACAACGCCGCGATCACGGTCTTCTTCTGCTCGCCGAGTTACAATCTGGACGTTCTCGCCGCATCGCTCCGCGAGGTCTTCGGAAACCGCCCCCTGGTGGGTTGTACGACCGCGGGCGAAATCTCGCCGATGGGATATCTCGAGGGGTCGATTACGGGCTTCTCTCTTCCGAAGAGCGAGTTCGGCGTCGCCGTGGAAATGGTGGACCAGATTTCGGGATACGACTTCACGCGCGTCGCGACCGCTGCAAAACGGGCCCGCGACTCCCTGGGTTTGCCTGCGAACGAGCCCGCGAAGAAAGCGTTCGGCTTTCTGATGACGGACGGCCTCAGCTGCATCGAGGAACTCGTGGTCAGCGGCATCTATCGCAGCCTCGGCGGAATCCACATGTTCGGCGGTTCGGCCGCGGACGGCGGACAGTATCGCGCGACCCACATCTACCACGACGGCCGTTTTCGAAGCGACGCCACCCTGCTCACGCTCGTCAAGACGAACCGGCCCTTCACGATTTTCAAGACCGATCACTTCCAGGCGACCGACGAAAAGATCGTGATCACGGAAGCGAATCCCGCGGAACGCGTCGTTCGTGAAATCAACGGACGCCCCGCGGTCGAGGAATACGCCCGCCTCGTCGGAATCTCCGTCGACGAGGTCGACTACCAGACCTTCGGTAAATACGCGTTCGTCGCACGCGTCGGCGGCACCTATTACGTGCGCGGGATTCAGCGCGCGACCGACGACGGGCATCTGCGATTTCTCTGCGCGATCGACGAGGGAGTAGTCCTTTCGCTCGCCAAGGCGGGCGATCTCACGCGTAACCTGAAAGAGACATTCTCGGCGATACAGAAGCGCATGGGCACTCCCGAAATCATCATCGCGTGCGACTCGATGCACAGGAATCTGGAGCTCGACTACGGCGGAATGCGCCCCGAAGTTTCCGAGCTCATGGCCTTGAACAACGTCATCGGTTTCTCTACATACGGCGAACAGATCAACTTCATGCACACGAGCAACACTTTCACCGGCATTGCCATCGGAAGCGGAGAGTCTTCGTGAACGGTGATCAGCAGAAACGTTGCCGCGACCTCGAGCAGGAGGTTCTGCGTCTGAACAAAGTGCAGCGCTCGCTCATGCGACGGGTCGAGCGCAGCATGGACATGTATAACGAGACGTTCTCGCTGACACAGGCTGCCGTCCTCCTCGAAGACAAAGTGCGCGAACGGACGACCGAATTGCGCACGACGCTGCGCGACCTCGAGCGTTCCAACGCCGACTTTCGAAGCGCAAAGGAGGCCGCCGACGCCGCCAACCGCGCGAAGTCGGAATTCCTCGCGAACATGAGCCACGAAATCCGAACGCCGATGAACGGCATCCTCGGCATGACGGAGCTTCTTCTCGGAACGAACATCGACACGCGGCAGAAACGATTCACGGAAGTCATTCAGCGCTCGGGCGAATCCCTGCTTAAAGTGATCAACAGCATTCTCGATTTCTCGAAAATCGAGGCGGGCAAGCTTTCGCTCGAAACGATCCGGTTCGACCTCCGCGAAGTCGTCGAGGAAACGTGTGAACTCCTCGCTAACTCCGCACACGCGAAAGGGATCGAACTTCTCTGCGTAGTGCCGAGTTCGATCCCGACCCAGCTCGTCGGAGACCCGGTTCGGCTGCAGCAGATCCTCAGCAATCTGATAGGGAACGCGATCAAGTTCACGACGAAGGGCTGGGTGCTCGTGCAGGTTTCGACCGCGGAGCAGGACGACGAGAAGCTCAGCATTCGATTCGACATCCGCGACACGGGGATCGGCATGAGCGAGCAGGCGCTGAGTCGCGTGTTCGAGTCGTTCGAGCAGGCCGACGGATCGACCACGCGCCAGTACGGCGGCACCGGACTCGGCCTTCCGATCGCGCGCCAGCTCGTCGAGATGATGGACGGCGAGATCGGCGTCGAGAGCGAACCGGGCGAGGGGTCGCAGTTCTGGTTCACCGCGCGCTTCGAACGCCAGCCTTCGATCTACTCGTCCATTTCGCTGCAGCAGGACGATCTGGTCGGTGCGCGCGCGATCGTACTCGACACGAACGCCGTTCGGCGGCAGTCGATCGGGAACCAGGTGACCGCGTGGGGGCTCGACTGTACGCGCACGGCGAAGCCCGAAGAAGCGCTGGCCGCGATCCGCAAGGCGGGGGCCGGAGGGCCGATGTTCCTGATCGTAGACGAAGACCTGCCGGATTACATTCCGGCCCGCTTCATGGAAACCGTGCGAAACGACGACACGGTAAGCGACACCCCCGTGATCCTGCTTCGTAAGTCGGGCGCCCGCGAAAGCGATCTGCGGGAGGACTCCAGGCTCCTCTTCCTTTCCAAGCCGATTCGTCAACGGGAACTGCTTCGCACGATTCGCCGGTTGCTTGATATCGAGCGCATCGAGCTCGACCTGGACGATCCCATGGGCGATTCGAACGCGGCGAACATTCCCGCGCTCAGCCATCATGTTCTACTCGCCGAAGACAACCCGATCAACCAGGAAGTGGCGGTCTCGACCCTCGAAGAGTGGGGGTGCAACGTGAAGATAGTCGAAGACGGCCGCGGCGCGCTCGACGCGTTCGCGCAGGGTACGTTCGACCTTATCCTGATGGATTGCCAGATGCCGACGCTCGACGGCTACGGCGCAACGAAGCGCATTCGGGAGCACGAGGCGAACTTCGCGGACCGCAAGAGAACGCCCGTCATCGCTCTCACGGCAAACGTCTCCGATACGGCGAAACAGCGCGCGTTCGAGGCGGGGATGGACGACTTCATCTCGAAACCGTTCTCGCAGGAGGATCTCCGGCGCGTGCTCACGAAGTGGCTCCGCGGCGATCTGCTTCCCGAGGGGGCCGGTTCGGCCCCGCACGCGGAGGCCGCGGAGGGGGTCGACTCCGGCGTCATCGACACGGGCGCCATCGACCGGCTTCGCTCCATGCAGCGCCCGGGGGGCGGCAACCTCGTGGTGCGCGCCATCGACTACTTCCTCGAAAACGCGCCCGAGCAGATGGAGCAGATTCGAAGCGCGGTGCTCGACGGCAATCCCTCCCAGGTCGAGTTCTACTCCCACGCCCTCAAGTCGGACGCGGCGAACCTGGGTGCGGAGCGTCTTCGCGAGCTCCTGCAGGAACTGGAAGACAGGGCGCCGATGAAGAACTTTCCTTCCATGATGGAGCTGCTTCCGGCGTTGCAGGATCAGTTCGACGCCGCGAAGCGGGAACTCCTCCGCATCGCGGAGCATTCGTAGAACTATTTGAGCCTCTCCCTGAGCCACGCCCCCGCATCGACCGCAAACGCCGGCGGCAGCCGGTGTCCCGCTTCGTAAAAGACGAGCTTCTTGTCCTTCGACGGAATCAGCGCGAGCGCGTGTATCGAGAGAAGCCGTGACGCCGAAGCGCCCTGTAAAGCGGATGTCGCCGCCTGGCTGCCATGATGATGCCCTCCTGTCCATTGGGACGTTCGAGAGCATTGTCCCGCTTGAGGAAACGTGAGAGGGCGCGGATCAGGGGGTGAGCAGAATCGTCGAGGAGCCGCTTTCTTCGCTGTCGTCCTGCGCCGCGGTCGCGAGCGGAAGCTCGATGTGCACGTCGGTCTGGCGCCCGGGGTCGCTGTCGATCCGAATCGCGCCCGCCTGCCCTTGCATGATTTCGCGGCAGAGCGCCAGGCTGATCCCGAGCCCCTGCGAATGGTGGTGGATGTCGCGCTGCGTGAACGGTTCGAATACGAGATGCATGAACCGGGAATCGATCCCCTCGCCGAAGTCCGTCACGACGAGACGGCAATGGCTGTCGTTGTTCGCGCTCTGCTGCAGGCAGACACGGCTTCCCTTCTCGCTGAAACGAATCGCGTTGTCGATGACCGCGTTCAACACGAAGCGCAGGTATCGCTGATCCGCCTGTACGTGCACGTCCTCCGGCACGCGACAGTCGATTTCGATTTCAGAGCCCTTGATCGCGTCTTCGAGGGCGTCCAGGGCGTGCGCGACTTCCTCCGCCAGGTTCAGCTTCTCGCGTTCCATGCGTACGTCGCCGGAGCGGAAGCGGCTCAGCAGGTCCGACTTCTCGAGCAGATTCACGAGACGGTTCGTGTTGCTCAGCGCGATCTTGACCCAGCGCCTCGCCTCCGCGTCCTTCGACTCGGCGTCCAGAATCGTAAGCGACTGCATGATGGCCGTGATCGGAGTGCGCGTTTCATGGTTGATGAGCTGGAGCACGTCCTGTTTGAATCGGTCGAGTTCTTCCACGTTCTTGAGGCGAACGAAGACGTCGATCTTCGCCCGGAGTTCCTCCGGGTCGAACGGCTTGACCACGTAGTCGTCAGCTCCCGTCTCGTATCCCTTGAGCCGGTCGCCGATGCGGTTCTTGGCCGAAACGAGCACGATCTTGACCCGGCGCCCGCCCTCCAGATTCCGGAGCGCCTCGCATGTTTCGTATCCGTTGATGCCGGGCATCATGATGTCGAGCAGCACGATCGAAGGCTGCAGCACCGGGAACTTCTCCAGCGCTTCTTCGCCCGACTCGACACACGTCACTTCATACTCCCCCTCGAGGATCTCCTCCGCGATCGAACGGTTCAGAGCATTGTCGTCGACGACCAGAATTTTCTCTTTTTGTCTCAAGCTGTCTCCTGCGCGCACATTCCGGGACGTGGCCTTGTATCAAAACATCGGCGCGGAAGAGGTCCCTCCGTATATGGGTTTTCCCCTAGATTCGGCGCGTGAGAACGAAGAGGAATCGGGCGGACCCGGAGAGACAGGAGGATCAGCGGACCAGCACCACGCGGGTCGTTTCGTTTCGCCCGAGGAACGTGGCTCGGACGAGATAGACGCCGCTCGGCGCGCGACGGCCGTCGGCGCCCCGTCCGTCCCAGGCAAAGGCAACGGACCCGGGTGGGCGGTACTCATGACAGAGAGTCCGGACAGCCCGCCCGCGGATATCGAGCACGCGAACGTCGAGAAGCGCCGGGATACCGCTCTTCGTCGCCGGAACGTCGAGGATGATCCCGGTCCCGTCCCGGAACGGATTCGGCGCCGCGCGAAGGCTCAGCGGAAGCGGGGCGGGAATCGACGCGCCGGCATCCGCCTCGACTCCGGTCGCCGTGAAGGCGCCGTAGTAGACGAGGGCGTTTTCGATTTCGGCCGTGACGCGAAGCGAGTCCTGGGCGCTTTCGAACTCCCCTTCCGTGATCACCACGGTCCGGAAGTCGTTCAGCCGGTCGAGAAAGAAGTTCGCGGCTGCCATATCGGTCACGGGGTCGTTCCCGATCGAAACGTAAACGGGCGCCGTATGTGCGAAGAGCGTATCGCCGATCACGTGCCAGTCGCTCTCGACGCCCGAGACGCGCGCCGCGATCCAGGCGCTTTCGTTCGCCGTAAAAGCAAGGGTCGTGTCCAGAGACGTAAACGGTCCCGCGGGCTCCACGGTTCGTTCCACGATTCCGTTCACGACGAGCTCGAGCCGGTCGACCGGAAGCCGCGAGAAGAGAGAGATTTCGACGAGGAGCGCGAGGGGCGTACCCGGCGTCACGAGCGAGTCGCCCGGGAGCGCGCCGTTCACGCGGAAGTCGGTGAAGAGCGGCCCGTTCGTGACGAAGGTGCGGCCGGAGTCGACCGCCGCGTTCCAGTTCGGCACCGTAAGCGAATCCGTCCCGAGATACGCATAGGTGCGGTACCCCCCCGCCGGCGCGTCGGCCAGGCGGTTGATCGCGGAGTCCGTGCCGGCCACGGGCGGAATCCGGAAGCCGAGGTTCAGAGCGTGATACCACGTCGGCAACTCGATGCCGTTGCCAGGCGCGTTCGAATAACACATCACCTCGAACGCGTCGTACGCGCCGTGCAGCAGTCCGATCGGAAGCTCGCGCGCGTACCCGGTTCCCGGCCAGTTCGTGACGTCGAACGGATCGCTCGTCGGCACGGGGTGCGCCAGCACGACCAGAGCGCCCTGCGCCCGCGCGGAATCCGCAACGTCGATCAGCATCGGCATCCAGCGCGAAAACGTCGGCGAAACGAGAGAAGTCAGGCCGAGAAGGTCCACGTGGCCGTAAGTGTCGGATCGATATTCCTCCGACATGTAAACGAGTTGCTCCGCCGTGCTCGACGGATCGACGGCCCCCGTGAAGAAGTAGCCGTTGTCGAGACCGTAAGATACGTTCAGGTCCTCGGCGCGCGCCACGCGATGCAGGCCCAGCGTGTTCAGACCGTAAAACCCGCCCGTGTGATTGATATGCAGATGACAGTCGCCCGAATACCACCCGAAGGTCTTCATGTCGATCAGGCGCGAGAGCGAGCGGGTGAACGTCGTATCGCCCGTGATCCATACCGTGTCGTTCACGACATCGTATTCGATGCCCTTCCCGACGCGGATCTGAAGCATGCCGGGGTCGGGGAAGAACGGCGTCTGTCCCTCGGTGTAGTAATACCCGTCCTCGTGTAGATG
>JABDJQ010000694.1 GCA_013002425.1 Gemmatimonadota bacterium | reverse complement strand
GATCTACACGGCCGTCGACCGCACCTATCTGAAAGAGGTCCACCGTCAGTTTCATCCGCGCGCCTGACTTCCCCGCGGACCTCGCCCGCACCCCGCCCGGGCCACTGAACCCCTTTAAAATCACGCTTTTTCGTGGCGCAGGGGGGTGCCCTATGCTTAAATGAGCGATCAGACGGGAGGTGGCGAAGCATGGTCCCTGCGACCGAGGAAATCAAAGGCACGGGCTACCGGGTGAACCTCGAGAACTTCGAGGGGCCGCTCGATCTGCTGCTCTACCTGATCAAGCGCGACGAGATCGACATCTACGACATCCCGATCGCGCGGGTCACGTCGCAGTATCTGGAGCACGTGCGCCACATGGAATCGCTCGACCTCGAGATCGCGGGCGAGTTCCTGCTGATGGCGGCCACGCTGATGCGCATCAAATCGAAGATGCTGCTGCCGCGCCAGCTCGACGACGACGGCGAAGAGGAAGAGGGCGATCCGCGCGACGAACTCGTGCAGCGCCTGCTCGAATATCGCGGCTACAAGCGCATCGCCGAGCAGTTGTCCGAGAAAGCGGACCTCCGCAAGCAGCTCGTCGGGCGTCAGTCGCCGCCGTACGAACAGGGCGACGAGGAAGAGCCCGAACTCCTGATCCCCGTGGATCTCGTCGGGCTGCTACGCACGTTTACGACTCTGCTCGAGAACGCGCCTCGCATGGAACCGTACGAGGTCATGCTCGAGGAGTACACGCTCGAAGAGAAGAACGAGCTGATTCTGCACTGGATCGAAAAGAACGAGCGCGTCGAGTTCACGACGCTGTTCCCTGCAAAGGCGACGCGATCGGAAATCGTGGCGACTTTCATTTCTATGCTGGAACTGCTGCGCCTGCAACGGATCACGATCAGTCAGACGGATACGTTCGGGCGCATCTGGATACGAAGACGGGAGGGGGGTGACGAGCATGGAGACGAACGGGAATACGGAGCCGAATACGGAGCCGACGAAGGATATGCAGACGGAGGAACCGCAGGAGATGGCGGCGGACCAGACGACGGACGAGACGACGGACGAGTCCGGCGCCGAAGTGACGGCGGCGGAGTCGAACGGGAATTCGAAGCCGAAGAAGAAGCGAAAGTCGAAGCGGAAAACGGAAACGACCGCGGCTGACGATGCGGAAGATCCCGAGCGCGCGCGTGAAGTGAAGCGCATTCTGGAGGGACTTCTGTTCGCCGCTGACGAGCCGCTTTCGATCACGCAGATCCGGCGCTTCTGGAAGGACCTGCAGCCGAAGGAAGCGAGCCACGCGCTCCGCGAACTCGCCGAAGAGTATGAGCGGGAAGAGCGCAGTTTCCACCTCGTCGAAATCGAAAACGGGTTTCAGCTCCTGACGAAGCGCGAGTACTACCCGTGGGTCGGGCGCATGCGGAACGACATCAAGACGTTCCGTCTGTCGCGCGCCGCGCTCGAAACGCTGGCGATCATCGCTT
>JABDJQ010000676.1 GCA_013002425.1 Gemmatimonadota bacterium | reverse complement strand
GTCGGGGGCGCCGGGATTTCGCACCGTGACGCCGGTCACGCGTTCCCCGTCGCGAAGAAGACCCGTTACTTCGACGCCGGTACGGACCTCGGCCCCTTTCGCCGCGGCCGCTTCCGCGAGCCCCGCGTCGAAGCGCGTCCGGTCGAGCATGACGCCGACGCCGGGGAACGACTTCTCGAACGTTTTTCCGCCGGGACTGATGAGGCGAGCGCCGTCGATCGTGTCCGTGATCCATTCGTCGGGCACGTCGACGAAGCGTTCGAGTTCCGCGCGCGACCCGGTCGCTTCGGCGCACCGCACGGGGATTCCGATTTCGTCGCGCTTTTCGAGCAGGAGCACGTCGAAGCCGGCGTCCGCGAGCACGAGCGCCGTGATCGAGCCCGCCGGACCCGCGCCCGCGACGATCGCATCGTATTCCTGCTTCAGCAGAGGCTCCATGGGCGACTTCGTTCCGAAAAAGGGGTTGACAGCAAAACGCTCTTTCGTAATCTTTTCAATCCGAACTGGAGTCTAACGGCTGCCGTTCGTTACGGCAACCGGGCCCTGCAGGCGCTTCTGTAGCGTGCCGGCGGGCGGCGCACTCCTACCAAATCTGAACAGAGAACGATGATAGAAGTCAGGGACCTCACGAAACACTTCGGGATGACCCACGCCGTCAAAGGGATCTCCTTCGACGTCGCGCGCGGGGAAGTCCTCGGCTTTCTCGGGCCGAACGGCGCCGGGAAGTCGACCACGATGCGCATGATTACGGGGTATATCCCGCCCACGGCGGGATCCGCCCGGATCGCGGGCATCGATCTGGCGGAGAACTCGCTCGAAGTGCGCCGCCGGATCGGGTATCTGCCCGAGAGCGCGCCCCTCTACGGCGAAATGGAAGTGGTCGATTTTCTGCGCTTCGTCGGCACGGTGCGCGGAATTCCGCCGGCGGAACTCGGGCCCCGCATGAAGCGCATGATCGAACGCTGCGGCCTCGAGAAAGTGGTCGGCCGGTCGATCCATCATCTCTCGAAGGGATACAGGCAGCGCGTCGGCATCGCGCAGGCCATGATTCACGATCCCGATCTACTGATCCTCGACGAACCGACGAGCGGGCTCGACCCGAACCAGATCGTCGAGATTCGCGAACTCATCAAGGAACTCGGCCGCGAAAAGACGGTCATTCTCTCGACGCACATTCTTCCCGAGGTCTCCGCCACGTGCGGGCGCGTGATCATTATTAATGAGGGAAAGATCGTCGGTTCCGGTACGCCGCAGGAACTTTCGGCCGGCTCGGACGGCAAAGCGGTCGTGCACGCGTCGATCCGGGCCGAATCGGAGAAGGTCATCGCCGAGAAGCTGCTGCTCGAAGACTTCATCGACGAAGCGCGCTGGGAAGGCACGACGCAGGAAGGGCTGCACAGGTTTTCGATCACGGCCTCCGATGCCGGAAGTGCGGGGGAGAAACTGTTCACGGTCATCGTGAAGCACGGATGGACGCTCGGCGAAATGCGGACCGAGAGCGTTTCGCTCGAGGACGTATTCCGTAAACTGACGCGCGGGGAGGCGGCATGAGAAACGTATTCGCCGTCATGCGGAAAGAGTTCCGGGGCTACTTCGACTCGCCCATCGCTTACATCTACATTACGTTCTTCACGGTGCTTTCGACCTGGCTCTTCATGCGGAGTTTCTTCCTCGTGAACCAGGCCACCATGCGCGGATACTTCGGCATTCTGCCGTGGCTCCTGCTCTTCTTCATTCCCGCGGTCACGATGCGCCTCTGGGCGGAAGAGAAGAAGCTCGGCACGATCGAACTTCTCATGACACTGCCCCTCAAAGACTCCGAAGTGGTGTTCGGCAAGTTCCTCGCGAGCTTTCTCTTTCTCGCGGTGACGCTCGTTCTCTCGCTCGCGCTCCCGATCATGGTTTCGATGCTCGGCGAACCGGATCTAGGGTCGATCGCGGGCGGGTATCTGGGCGCGATCCTGCTCGGCGGCGCGTATCTCGCGATCGGGCTCTTCGTTTCGTCGCTGACGGAGAACCAGATCATCGCGTTCATCATCGGCGTTACGATCACGTTTCTGCTTTTCGTGATCGGCGAGGAGTTCGTCGTCTACAACGCGCCCGACGCGATCGTGCCGATGCTCAAGTTTCTCGGCATGGGCGCGCACTTCGACTCGATCGGGCGCGGCGTGGTCGACTCGCGCGACGTGATCTACTATCTGTCGATGATCGGCTTCTTCCTCTTCCTGAACGTGCGCTCCGTCGAGAGCCGGAAATGGAAGTGACGCCATGAGCAGAAGAACCACGGCCGGCACGAATTCGTTTCTGCTCATCACGGTGCTGCTGGCGGCGCTCGTGCTGCTGAACCTGCTCGCGCAGAAGAAGTTCTTCCGGATCGACCTTACCGAAGACAAGCAGTACACGCTGACCGACGCCACGCGCGGGCGGCTTGCCGCCCTCGACGATGTCGTGAACATCGACGTCTACTTTTCGAACGATCTGCCGACGTATCTCGTGACGCTCACGC
>JABDJQ010000647.1 GCA_013002425.1 Gemmatimonadota bacterium | reverse complement strand
TCTTCGGCGGCGGGGCGTGCAGCGCCTCCTGGTAGAACTCTTCGATCAGCATCGCGATCACGATAATTTCGTCTTCGCTCTCCGCAAGGCGCTCGGAGAGAGGCACCATGCGTCGCATGCGCTCGAGAACCAGCTTGTCGAGCCGTTTTCGGTTCACTTCGAGCAGTTCGACGAGCTTGTCTTCTTCGACCGGCACCGGAGGCCTGCCGCCCGCGGGTTTCCCGCGACCGGCTTCTGCGCCGTCGTCGTCGTCTCCGGGCGGCGATTCATGCTGGGCGTTCTGGTAGTACGCGTCGAGGAGCATGGCGATGTCGCCGCGCCGCTCGTCGTCGCCTGTGGCGAACTTGCGCGCGAGCGGCACTACTTTCTCCGCCCGCGCACGCGCGTCCGCATCGAGATTGCGGAGCTTCGCTTCGAGCAGCGCGATCGAACGCTCGCTCACGACCTGCGACACCTCTTCGTCGTCGGGCAGGGGCCGGGCTTCGAGTTCGATTCCGTAGCGCTTCGCCACGGACATCAGCTCCAGTTTTTCGAGCACGTCGACGAGCGAAATCGCCTCGCCGCTCGCCCCGGCGCGTCCGGTTCGTCCGGTTCGATGGATATACGACTCGTGGTCTTCGGGAAAGTCGAACAGGATCACGTGCGAGAGGCTGTCGATATCGATCCCGCGCGAAACCACGTCAGTGCCGACGAGAAAACGCAGCGTCTTGTCATACACCTTCTTCAGCACTTTTTCACGCGCACCCTGCGTCAGGTCGGCGCTCAGAAGATCCGCGTCGTAGCCGAATCGCGCGAGCACGGTCATCACGAACTTCGCGTTGGCTTTCGTATTACAGAAGATGATCGCGGAGTCGGGATTTTCGATTTCGATAATGCGAACGAGGCAGCGCTCCTTCTCCATACCCGGAACCGCGTAGTAGACGTGGGCGGTTTCGACGACATGCTCGACGCCGGCGGAAAGGCTCAGCATCTCGGGGTCGGTCATGAAGAGGCGCGACAGCGAGAGGACGCGCGGAGGATACGTGGCCGAGAACATGTACGCCTTGATTTCGCGCGGCAGGTACTCCTTGAGCGCTTTCATGTCGGGAAAGAAACCCATCGAAAGCATACGGTCCGCTTCGTCGAAGACCACCATCCGCATCTTGTCGAGCTTCATCGATCCACGCATCAGATGATCGAGAATACGTCCCGGCGTTCCGACCACGAGCTGCGCCCCCGCGCGAAGCGCGTCGAGCTGGGGCCCGTAACCCACGCCGCCGTAAACGGCGACCGAGCGGACGCCGTTGAACGAGCTGAGTTGCTCCGCCTCGCCCATCACCTGGCGCGCGAGTTCACGGGTCGGAACGAGCACGAGCGCCTGGACCGCTTTCTGTTCGGGATCGATTTTCTCGAGGATGGGAATCACGAAAGCCCCGGTCTTGCCGGAGCCGGTTCGTGACTGGACCATGATCTCCCGGTCCTCGAGCAGGTAGGGAATCGCGGCTTCCTGGACCGGCATCAGGCTTTTCCAGCCGAGCTTCTCTACCGCGGCGCGGCGAACGGGTTCGGAAAGATCTTCGAGGCGAGCGGGTTTCGGATCTTGTCTTGATGTACTCATTCCGTCAGTCTATCAGCGGGTTCGGAGTGAGAAAAGCGGCTTTTTGGCCTATCCCGGCAACCGGCTTTGTGACTCGGCGCCGGGACACCGTGTCAAAGGGAGACAGCCCGACCCCGGGGAGAACTACGCCGTGCGCGTCCTGTTTCAGACATTCGTAATCGTGATCATGGTGCTCGTCGTGGGCTCCCTGGTTCGAACGAGCGTAAAACCGTCGGCCGAGCCGCTTTCGCTCTTCTATACCACCACGCCCGCGAACGACTCGCTGGAGGCCGGCGCGGCCGTCCGCATGATGGGCGAACCGATCGGCGTCGTCTATTCGGTGGAACCGGGTAGCGCCGGGCATCAGACCGTGGCGATCGCGGGCCTCGCCGAGAGCGAGTTTCCGTGGGAAGACGTGGCGCGGTTCGAAATCACTTAGCGCGGCATCGTCGTGCGAGAGTACTACGTGAACGCGATTCCGCGAGGGATGCCCGGTCTCTTCGAGAAGTTCCGGGGACGGGTCGACGAGATCGTCCGGGAGGCGTATCGCAAGGGGCGCATTCCGCAGCCCGACTCGAGTGCGTCCACGCCCCGATAGACGCTCTCTTACCC
>JABDJQ010000616.1 GCA_013002425.1 Gemmatimonadota bacterium | reverse complement strand
GCGCTGGCCCAGGCGGTGGATTACGCCAGTGCCGGAACGGTCGAATTCATCGTCGATGCCGACAAGAAATTCTACTTTCTCGAAATGAATACGCGCCTGCAGGTCGAGCATCCCGTTACGGAATGGATCACGGGGCTCGATCTCGTGAGGGAGCAGGTGCATATCGCGGCCGGAGAGCCGCTTTCGTTCACGCAGGAGGATGTGCGCTTTCGCGGCCACGCCATCGAATTCCGCGTGAACGCCGAAGACCCCTCGCAGGGCTTCCTACCCGCGGCAGGCTACGTAACGGCGGTACACTTCCCGCAGGGTCCCGGCGTGCGAAACGACGCGGGGTTCTACGCGGGTTACGAAATCCCCACGATCTACGACCCGCTTCTCGCGAAGCTGATCGTATGGGCCGGGGACAGACCCCAATGCCTGGCGCGCGCCCGGCGCGCGATTCACGAGTACAGCATCAAGGGCATCCGCCACAATCTTCCGTTTCATCTGTGGACCGTGCATCAGCCTGACTTCGTGGCAGGCGACTACGACACGCATTTCATCGACCGCACGTTCACTCCGGAATCCCTCGCGCCCGGCGAGACGGAAGAAGACCTCGCGCGCGTTGCCGCCGCGATCCGCGCGTATCGCGAACGCGACCATCTCGCCGTCAATGAAGCGAAACTGCACCCGAACTGGAAATGGATCGCACGCAGGGACGGGATGGAGGGAGGCTGATGCGCTACTACACGACGTTGAACGGCGAGCGCCGGGAGATCGAGATACAGGAAAACAACGGCGCCTATATCGTGACGCTGGGGGACCGAACCTACTCGATCGACTGCGAGGAGCTCGCGAGCGGACTCTATCTGTCGCTTCTCGTGGAGGGCCGCTCCTACACGGTGGAAACGAAACGGAGCGAGGGGGCGAACCGCTGGCTCACGCGATTCGGCGGCGACTTCCTCGAAGTCATCGTGCGTACCGAGCTCCAGGAGAGGGCGGCAGCCCGCCGCGCGGAAGTGAAGGCGACCGGTCCGTGGACGCTCGCGTCACCGATGCCCGGCATCGTCATACAGCTTCCCCACGCCGTCGGCGACCGAGTCGAGAAGGGGGAGACCGTTGCCGTCGTCGAAGCCATGAAGATGCAAAACGAGTTGCCCGCCGAGATCGACGGCGTTCTGACGGCAATTCACGTAAAGCAGGGCACCGCGATCGAAACGCGCGGCCTGATCCTTACCGTGGAACCGGCCACGGACGAAGCCTGAGAGGCGCGTGAAGGGCGCGGTCCCGCCGGGGCCGCCGCTTGGAATCTCGCCCGGGAATCCGTTACACTGCAGCGAAAGCGCAGGACACAGAACCAGGAGGTCCCACCCGCCATGAGCCGCGTCGAAGAACTCTATAAAGAAAACGAAGCGAACTTCAAGCACTGGGAGGTCGTGCAGGACTGTATCGACCAGTGTATCGATCTGATGCTGAACTGGCGCCAGTCGGGACACCCCGGCGGATCGCGCTCCAAAGTGCACGCCATGGTCGCCACGCTGCTCGGCGGGGTCATGCGCTGGGACATTCGGCGCCCCGATTTGCGCTTCGGCGACCGCTACGTGCTCGTTGCCGGGCATACGGTCCCGCTCGTGTACGCCACCCTCGCGGTCCTGAACGAAGCGATGCGCACGAAGCACGCCGAAACCGGCGACGCGAAATACGCCATCCATGACTTCGACGAACGCGCGCTCACGTGGGAAGACCTGCTCGGCTTTCGACGCAACAAGGGGCTCGCGGGTCACGCGGAAATGGAAGGGAAGACGCTCTTCCTCAAGTTCAACACGGGCCCCTCGGGGCACGGATCGCCCCCGGCCGCCGGCGAGGCGCTCGCGCTGAAGCGCGCGGGGGCCGAAGACGTGCGCGTGTTCGCGTTCGAAGGAGAGGGGGGGCATACGACCGGCGCCACCCACGAAACGAAGAACACGGCGTACGGGCTCCGTCTCGGAAATCTCGTCTACGTAATCGACTGGAACGACTTCGGCATCGACGACAACCCGATCAGTTCGGCCGTGCACGGCAGTCCGAAGGACTGGTTCGAACCGTACGGCTTCCGCGTATTCGGCGCGGATCAGGGAAGCGAGTTCGCGCCCGTCACGCGCGCGCTCCTGAACGCGGTCCATGGCGATAATCCCGATCATCGTCCGAACTGCGTCTATGTGAAGACACGCAAAGGGCGAGGCTATCTCAAGTACGACAACAAGTCACACGGCGCGCCGCACAAGACGAACTCGGAAATCTTCTGGGAGACGAAGAAGGAGTTCGCCGACAAGTACGGCGTCAAGTTCCAGGGCTTCGGGGAACCGATGCCCGACGATCCGGGCGCGCAGCGCGAGCAGATGATCGCGAATTACAACGTGGTGCTCGACGTGCTCCGCAAGAATCCGGCTACGCTCGACTATGTCGCGAATCGCCTGGCGGAGATCGGCGACACGGTACCGCGCGAAATCGACGGCTTCAAACTGCCGGAAGCGAAGAACCCGGCCAGGGACGCGGCCCTCTACGATTTCAAGAAGTACCCGAAAGAAATGTGGGCGAAGCCGGGCGACGTGCAGCCGAACCGCGCGGGGCTTTCCACGTGGGGCGCATGGATCAACACGACCGCGAAACAGAAGTACGGCCGCCCGTTGTTTCTCGCATGCTCCGCCGACCTCGCGGACTCGACGAACATTTCCGGTTTCGCCAAGGGTTACGGCGGGGAGGAAGGCTACGGCTGGTTCAAGCCGGGCGAGAACGAAGACGGAATCCTGATGCCGCAGATGATCACGGAGTTCACGAACGCGGGCCTCATGATCGGCGCCGCGACCGTCAACATGTCGACGAACCCGGAGAAGGATTTCAACGGGTTCTACACGGCGTGTTCGACATACGGTTCGTTCTCCTATCTCAAGTACGGGCCGATGCGCCTCTTCAGCCAGCTCGCGCAGGACTGCGAACTGAAGGTCGGCAAAGTGCTCTGGGTCGCGGGGCATTCGGGCCCGGAAACGGCCGACGATTCCCGCACTCATTTCGGGATCTTCGCGCCGGGCGTCACGGACCTATTCCCGAACGGCCACGTCGTGAATCTGCATCCCTGGGAATTCAACGAAGTGCCGGTCATGCTCGCGGCCGCGTTCGCGGGGAAGTGGCCGATCGTCGCGCTGCACCTGACCCGCCCGCCGGTCGAAATTCCCGATCGCGCCGCTCTCGGCATGGCGTCGCATTTCGAAGCCGCGAAGGGCGCGTATATCATGCGCGCGTACGACAGAAGCAAGCCGAAGATGGGAACGCTGATCGTGCAGGGAACTTCGACAACGGCAAACGTGGTCAAGGTACTGCCCGCGCTCGACAAAGCCGGCCTGAACGTCAAGATCGTCGCGGCCCCGTCATACGAGCTCTTCCAGGCGCAGACCGAGGC
>JABDJQ010000600.1 GCA_013002425.1 Gemmatimonadota bacterium | reverse complement strand
CCGCTGGGCCCGTACCTGGGCGTCTTTCAGCGTGAGCGCGACCTCCTGATCCGCGTTCATCTTCGTCTCGCGCGCCACTTTTTCGGCGGTCACGAGCGCGTTTCGGAGCGCTTCTTCGATCTTCCGGTAATTCTCTACCTGAGTTTCGAGCGAACCGACCTGGTCCTGAAGGCCACGATTCTCCTGCAGGAGATCTTCGACTTCGTTCGCGACTCGTTCGAGGAAGGCGTTCACCTCGTGCTCGTCATAACCGCGAAGGCCTTTCCGGAACATCTGTTTCCGGATGTCGAGAGGTGAAATTTTCACGACGGTTTCCCCCTGTTAACTGCACGGTCTTCCATCGCAACATAGCCCAAATCCCAGGTGCGTCCAACGAAAAAGACAGCCCCGGGGCGGGCTACATCAGAACGGAGCGAATCGCGCCCTTCAGGATGCCGAGCAGGAAGAACAGGAGGATGGGAGACAGATCCATCCCCCCGATCAGGGGGATGATGCCGCGGAAGATGGACAGAATCGGTTCGGTTACCTGAAACGTGAAGCGAATGAACGCGTTCCCCCCGTAGTAGCCGACGCGGAGCCAGGAGAGAATGATGCGGATCACGACGAGCGTCGTGAACACGGAAACGGCGCCGTAGAGCAGGGCGCCGAGCGCGTAGATCGGATCGCCGCCCGTAATGCCGGTCATGAATCCGAATACGCCGAAGAGAACGTCGCTCGCGAGCGACAGGAAGAAGTAAGCGATCAGCAGCACCGCGAAGATCGCGACGATCACGGCCACGGAAAGCTGCGTTCCCGGCGGGAGCATCGAGTGGATCGGGAGGACGATCGGGTCGGTGATTTTCGAGAGCCGGTACCAGACCGACTGCGTTCCGAACTGCGCGCGAGTCGGAATGAAGAGACGAGCGACGAGCAGAAGCACGGCCGCAATCGCCACGTACTGCACCACCGTCTGCAGAATCGGCATCACCATCGCGAATCCTCCCATATCAGTCCCCTAGGCGCGGCGTCCGAAGATGGCGCTTCCGACACGCACGATCGTGGCGCCCTCTTCGATCCCGATTTCAAAGTCACCCGACATCCCCATCGAAAGGTGCTCCAGATCCGCACCCGGGATCTCCTTTTGCGCGAGCGAGTCGCGCAGTTCTCTCAGCGTTCGAAAAGCGGCCCGGATCTTCTCCTGATCCTGCGTCAGAGGGCCGATGGTCATGAGTCCGCGGACGGAGAGATTCGGGAGAGCCGCTGCGGCCTCGACGAGTTCCGGCGCCCCGCCCGGGGCGATCCCGGCCTTGCTCTCCTCCCCGCTCGTGTTCACTTCGATCAGCACGGGAAGTTCCCGCTCCAGCTGCGCGGCACGACGCGAGAGAGCCTCCGCGAGCGAAATCCGATCGACGGACTCGACGAGATCGAAAAGCTCGACAGCCTTCCCGGCTTTGTTGCGCTGCAGCTGTCCGATCAGATGGCGTCCCTCGACGGGAATGAGAAGCGGAAACTTGTCGCGAGCTTCCTGCACCCGGTTCTCACCGATGAAGCGCACGCCGGCGCGGATCGCCTCGTTGATCCGTTCGGCTTCGACCGTCTTGGTCACCGCCACGAGCCGCACTTCGCGTCGCCGCCTGCCCGAGCGCATGCATGCCGCGCGTATGCGGTCTTCGACGCTCTCCAGATCACGCTGAATCGACACGTTCTCACCCCCGCACGCACGATAACGCCCGCGCACCACGGTGGCAAGCAGCGAACCGAACCGCGGCATGCCGGGTATCAAGGCGACAGGCGGCCGGACCGCGCGCACTACGCATGACAGAAGATTCGGTTTGGGCTATTCTGATCGAGAAGGAAGGAGTTGTCTGCTTTGAGTGATTCATCCGTTCCATTTCAGTATCGCGTTCACCCTCCCCTCGACCCCCGCCTTCCCGCCAATCAACCCGCCATCGCCAAAATGTACCTGACCGCTTACCGGCGGATCAAAGAGGGGCACAATCTGGGCGATTACTTCCTTCGTGTTTATCGCAGGGATCCCGGCGGGGCGGACAACACGCTGCAGGAACTCGAGAGTTACTTCCACGACGCCGATCTCTATCTCGACGATCTACTGCGGCTGCTGCCCGAGCGGATCGCGTTTCCGCTCCGGCCGCTGCCGCGCATCCGGCGTGTGAACAACATTCGCGAGCTCTTTCTGCGCGCGTTCGAAGAGCGCGTGCCGCGGCTTCGCTATGAAGCGCAGCGAAAACTGTATCTCGCCAAGCTGCTCTTCGACGTCGATCATTGCCGGTCGATCCGCGACGCGCCCCAGCACAAGGAACACTGGGACAACCTGCTCGACGAGATCCTGTGGGCGGAAGCGGAGAACGCGGATCAGATCGAGATCTGCGCCGTTCTCGAGCACGGCGTTCGCGGGCGCCAGCATCTTGCGATCGTTCCGACACGCGCGGCGACCGACGTGCGCTGCTGGAAGTTCCCCGTCCGATCCGTCGCGACCCGCCTCGGGAAACGCAAGATTCAGATCTATCACTACCGTTCCCGTTTCAAACGGGCGGCAACGCCGGCTCCCGACCTCGAGGTCAAAAGCGGTTTCTGGCATGCGAACGAACTGCCGCGCTGGCCGGGGCTCGGGCGAAGGTCCGGTTCGATCGTGAGCAAGATGATTCGCCGCGGAATTGACGACCCGCGACAGATCCAGGACGTGATCGGGGCGATGTTCATCGTCGGGAACCGACACGACGCCTACTCGCTCGAACGGAAGCTCGTGCACGCTTTCGGCGGACCGTTCCGCTGGCGCGATCGGGTCGACACGTTGACCAACGAGCGGGATCGGGGAAAGCTCGACGCGAATTCCGGCAGCGGGTTTCGCGTTCTGAAGGAGATTGCCGACATTCTGATCAAGGATCCGGTCTCGCCGGTCCCTTACTTCTTCTCCGTCGAAGTGCAGATCTATCCCGTCGAGGATTACCTGCGCACGCTTTACGACGCCCACTTTGCCAGCCACACATCCTACAAGCGGCGCCAGTTCCTGCGCGAACTGCTCCCGCTCCTCTTCCCTCCCTATATATACGGGGACGAAATCGAACGCTTGACGAACGGAGACGACGACGCCCGTGCGGGCGATGCCGACGACGAGTCCGTCACTCCGAAACCGATGTCGACGTAGGGAACCGGATTCCGGGAGCCCGGATCAAGGTGCGGGTCCTGTCGCGCCCGGACACCCCGATCTCGGCAGGCTCGATCGGGGACCCCGTCGGGCGCGCCACCCGCAAGAAACGACGGGGCTCCGGGAACCGGTCTGTTCGAGCGTGAGGAATCAGGAGAAGAGACGGATCATGCCTGGCGGGTCCTGTCGCGCCCGGACACCCCGATCTCGGCAGGCTCGATCGGGGACCCCGTCGGGCGC
>JABDJQ010000592.1 GCA_013002425.1 Gemmatimonadota bacterium | reverse complement strand
CCGCCCGAGAGCTTCACGCCCCGCTCGCCGATTACGGTTTCGAGACCTTTCTCGAAGCGATCCGTGAACTCGGTGACGTATGCGGAGGCTGCGGCCGCGAGAAGATCCGCTTCGGTCGCGTCCGGCCGCGCGAACAGGATGTTCTCGCGGATCGTGCCCTCGAACAGGAACTCGTCCTGAAGCACGAGGCCGAGCTTGCTCCGGTAGCTGCTGAGCTTCACGGTGGAGAGATCCGTGCCGTCCACGAGGACCCTCCCGATCGTCGGCTTCATGAAGGAAGCGGCAAGGCCGGCGATCGTGCTCTTCCCCGAACCCGAACTACCGACAAGAGCGACGACCGTTCCCGGATCCACTTCGAACTCGATTCCGTGGAGCACCGGTTTTCCCGGGTCGTATTCGAACGACACGTTTTCGAACCGCACATGCCCCCGCACGTCGTGCAGCTCGGCCGTCCGCGCCGGGTCTTCGTCCTCCATCGGGAGAGACAGGATCTCGTTCATCCGGTCGAGGCCCGCAAAAGCCTCCGTAATCTGCGACCCCACGCTCGCGAGCTGCATGATCGGGGCGACGAGCAGCGCGAGATAGAACATGAACGAGAAGAAGTCGCCCGTCGTCATGTCTCCTGTCGTGATGAGGCGTGCGCCGAGCCACATCATCATCACGGTCGAAATGCCCATGAGTCCCGTGGCGAGACTCGTGACGAAGCTCGTGGCCGTGAGCGACCGCTTCACATTCTCGAAGAGCCGCTGGACGCCGCTTTCGAACACGGATTCCTCGCGCCGTTCCGCGTTGAATCCCTTGATCACGCGAATCCCCGCGAGCGCTTCGGTCAGGCGTCCCGTAACCGCCGCGTTGATCTTGCTCCGCTCGCGGAACACGGGACGAATGATGCCGAACGCGCGTGTCGAGATGAACCCGAAGAGGAGCGCGGGGATGAGCGCGACACCCGTAAGCATGGGCTGCATCTTGAGCAGAATGACGCCCGACGCGATCGCGGTCAGGATGCCGCCGATCAGTTGAACGAGCCCCGTGCCGATCAGATTCCGCACGCCCTCGGCGTCGGTCATGATGCGCGATACGAGCCCGCCCGTCTTGTTGTTGTCGAAGTAGGAGAGCGGGAGATGCAGGATGTGTTTCTGCACGCGCGCGCGCAGTTCCGAAATCAGAAACTGCGCCTCGACGCTGAGCAGACGGACGAGCACGAACGACGTGACCGCCTGGATCAGAACGGCGAGCCCCACGATGCTGACGAGCGGCAGGAGCTTTTCCAGCGCGCCTGTCGCGATGATATCGTCCACGAGAATCTTGATCGAATACGGGAGAACGAGCCCGCACGCCCGGCTTACGAAGATGAGCAGAAGTCCGATCCCCACGGCTTTTCTGCGCGGCCAGATGATCGAGACGAACGCGCTCTTGAGGCTCGCCCGGCTCACGACCTTCTTCTTTTCCGCTTTTCTGCTGTCGCGCATGGGCCCTCACGATGTGCGTTGCTTCCGAATCGGCTGCCCAGTCTACCAGACCTTCGCGGATCGTGTTGTTCCCGCCCGCGCTTCTGCTAGAGTCGAAAGGAGCCGCATTCCCCGTGTGGCGAAGGGGGTTCCCGTGCGTGATCTGATCTTCCGCTTTCTATTGCCTTGTCTGCTGGCATCCGGATGCGGAGTCGAAAAGGAACCGTCGTGTGAAGAGTGGATCGACGGAACGTACCGCGCGCTTCCGGTTGCCGCGTACGAAATCGCGGGCTCGCGCGACGGCTCGACCACGAGCGCGGTGGCCACGATGACGCTGGGGGACGGCGACGTTCTGAAGATCGAGATCGCGGTCGAGTACGATCCGGCGCCTGTTCTTCGGGCGGCGCGCTGGACGATCACCGGGGGGCGCTCCGGCTCCGGAGACGTCGCCGCGGAATCGCTCCGGTTCCTGGGCGGGCAGGGCGAAGGACCGAGCCTGGGGGGACGGTATCGTCTGGAGGCGGAGGGACTTCCGGTGTTCCGCGTCGAACTGCCGTTGCAGCCGGTCAGCAGAAGAGAGTGGGGCGCGGGCTGACCGGCGTTCGGATCTCTTCAGGTCGGAATGAAATTGCAGTCACGTTGCAAAATGCCGTATAATCTGGAATTCAGGCGATCATCATCAGTCTGGCAGTGCTCTCGCCTCGATTGCAGTGACCAGCTTCCGGCAATTCGAACCTACAGGAACGACCATGAACAGGATTCTCCTTCTCATCGCGGCAACGATACTCACGGCCGGAATGGCCCAGGCACAGGTCGGCAGCCTGATCTGGGAAGACAATTTCGACGATCTCGACAACTGGCTCAAGGTCGAAGGCAACGGCTCGTGGGGCTGGGGGAACGGCGAACTCGAATTCTATAAGAACGAGAATGTCGACATCGCGCCCGTTGCGGGCGAGCCGGGCAACAACGCGATGCGGATCACGGCCAGGGCCGAAAGCGGGCCCGGTATCGTGGATCAGTGGGGGAACCCGCTTTCGTACACGTCGGGGAAGGTGACGACGGAATCGTTCGTCTCGATCAAGTACGGCATGATCGAAACCCGCGTCAAGATCCCGAACATCGATCTCGGCGGCTGGCCCGCCGTCTGGATGCTCGGCACGACGAACTACGCATGGCCCCGCAGTGGCGAGATGGATCTCATGGAGATGGGCGGCAAACAGGCGTTCCGGGATCTGCACGACACGCATAACGGCGGAAACGGTCTCGACAACTCCACGGTGAACCAGAGTGTCGGGGCGAACGCGATCTTCTATTCGGACGACGCGGTCAATCCGGGGAATCCTTCGGGAGCCGCGAGCATTTCGTACGATCCGGGCGACGTTTACGCGCGGCCCTATTACAACTACGCACCTTCGCTGACCGACCGCTTCCTGATCTATCGCCTGTACTGGGACGAGAACAGCCTTCGCTTCACGGTGGAAGACGGCGGCACCGAGTACGACCTGTACGAAGATCCGTTCCCGATCGACAGCGTTTCGGCCGAATTCCGCGAGCCTTTCTATCTGATCGCGAACCTCGCGATCGGCGGCGCGTTCACCGACGCGTACAACCTCGGCGATCCGGGCAGCGGTGCGCCCGTCACGATGCCGCTCCCCGCGGAGATGCTCGTCGACTACGTGCGCATTTACGAATGGAACGGCCAGGGCGAAGTGCACCTCGGTCCCCCGTCTGCCGAATCAGGATCGTTTGGCATCTTCACCGACAACACGCCGACCAATGGTGAGCTGGTGCCGGGTGTGTCCTCGGAAATCTATGTCTGGGAAGGCACGTTGTCCGC
>JABDJQ010000582.1 GCA_013002425.1 Gemmatimonadota bacterium | reverse complement strand
TGGAACGCCTCGCCGACGGCACGATCCGGATTCGTACCGTTCGCCTGAACTACCTGTCGTACGCGCCGCTGATCCTGGCCGAATCGCAGGGCCACTTCGCCGAACAGGGAATCGAGATCGAGTGGGTCCCGCTGAACCGCGCCGCTGACGGCCTGCTTCCGCTGTCGCAGGGAGATCTCGACGTACTCCCCTGTATCGTCTATCCCGGCCTGTTCAACCTCATCAGGCGTGGAGCGGCCCTGCGAATCGTCGCCGACAAAGGCCACACCGCGGATGGCGATGCCGACTGCTCCTATATGTCGTACGTGGCGCGGACCGAGTTGATCGAGTCCGGACGCCTGAAGACGCCGGCCGATATTCGCGGCCTTCGTTTCGGAACCAGCAGAACGCGCGCGGGATTTTACGAGGCTTGCAAGCTGCTCGAGATCGCGGGACTTACTGTGGACGACATCGAACTCGTGAACGTTCCGCAGAACGTGATCATGCAGTCTCTGGCGGCAGGCAATATCGATATCACCCTGATGGGAGAGCCGCACCTGACCCAGGCGATTTCCGAAGGCTATGCGCGCGAATGGCTTCCTTTTCAGTCGTTCATCCCGGGGCATCAGCACAGCTTTCTCATATTCGGCCCCACACTGATCGAAGAAGACCGTGACGCGGGCAGCGCCTTCATGGTCGCGTATCGCAATGCGCTGCTCCAATATAATGAAGGCGCAACCGAACGCAACATCGCCGCGATCGCGGAGGCGACGACGCTCGATCCGGCCCTCGTCGCCCGTCTCTGCTGGGCGCCGGTCCGCGCCAGCGGCCGCGTCAACACGGACGATCTCGTGGGCTATCAGAAATGGGCGATCGAACAGGGTCTGCTCGACGAAAGCGTGACGCCGGACCGGTTCTGGGACGGTTCGTTTCTCGACCACACGGATTCGGTCATCACACACCGGAGCGATCCGGAACATGCAAACGAGAGGTAAGATTCCCATGCACACGCTTTCCGGGTTCGAGATGCGCATCGCCGTGGCTTCGTTCACGTGGTTTCTCGGGGCGCCGCTATGCGCGGTCGCTGAAGAACCGCCTCCCGTGATCGACGGGGAGACGCGCACGGCCTCGCCGATCGTCGTCACGGCGACCCGATCCGAACAGCGTCTCGAAGACGTCGCGGCGAACGTCACCGTGATCGACGGTAGCGAAGCGCGGTCCGCCGGCAATCTCGCGGTCGACGATCTGCTCCGGCAGATCCCCGGCTTCACCCTGCTCCGGCAGGCGAGCAGTCTCGGTTCGTCGAATCTGATTCAGGCGCCCTCGATGCGCGGCATCGGGGGGAGCGCGGCCGCGCGCACGCTGGTGCTGATGGACGGCGTTCCGCTCATCGATCCGTTCACGAGCGGAATGGCGTGGGGCCAGGTGCCGACCGAGCGCATCGAACGCATCGAAGTGCTGCGCGGCGGAGGCGCCGGAGTCTGGGGCAACCTCGCGATGGGCGGCGTCGTTCACATCATGACCGAAACGCCGCAGGCCGAAACGTTCCATTTCATGGGACAGGGCGGTGATAACGAAGTGCTCGACGTCGACGCTTCGTACGGAAACCGCGCGGGCCGGTTCTCCTACCTCGCCGGGGGACGTCACTTCGACACCGGAGGCGACTACTCCTATCCCGATTCCCAGATCGGCGCGGTCGATCAACCGGCGGCGCTCGAGCACTACAGCACGTTCGCGAAGGGAACCTGCGAATTCGACCGCGGACGTTCGATTTCGTTGAGCGCTTCCTACTTCGAAGAGAGGACCGATCGCCCGACGATGCGCGCCTACTCGGAATACATCGCGCGCAACGTATCGCTGGCCACCGACTGGGACCTGCGCGCGGCCGGCCGCCTTCAGGCCACGCTCTTCTCCACGTCACGCGACCGGGAGGCGCTTACGACCAGCGTGTCGGCCGACCGCAATTCCGAGCGGCCCACCGTGTACACATACAGCACCCCGACCAACGTGCTCGGCGCGAACGTGCAATGGTCGAAGCGCATCAGCCCGCTGCATCAGATCTCGGCCGGCGTGGATCATCAGTGGCTCGACGCGGAGCGGCGCGACTTCGTCGGCTACGTCTCGTCGACCGGAAGCTGGAGATCGAATCGAATCACGTCGGGGAATCAGACTCTTTCCGGCGCATACGTGCAGGACGTGTTCAGCCCCTCGCTTCGCTGGCAGATCGTCGCCGGCGCCCGCGTCGATTTCATTCGCCAGTACAACGGCGCGCAGACGTCGACCTCCGTTTCATCGGGCGCGGTCACGGCCGACACTTCGTTCGCGGAGAAAGACCAGAACGTGTTCAGCCCCAGCCTCGGCGCCGTGTTTCACGCGACGGACGAGCTTTCCATCAGAACGAACGTCTATCAGTCGTTCCGGGCTCCCACGCTGAGCGAGCTGTACACCGGATTCCGGTCGGGCGACGTCATCAACACCGGGAACAGCGAACTCGATTCCGAGCACCTGACCGGCGGCGACCTGGGCGCGGAGTTCCGACGCGGGCGCCTCTTTCACGTGCGCGTGACGGGCTTCTGGAACGAAGTCGAAGACGCGATCACGCAGCGCACGATCGGCGTCGCGAGTCCGGACAGCGCCACCGCCATCGATCCCTGCGGAACCGTGCCGGCGGGCGGCAACTGCCGTCAGCGCGACAACGTCGGGAAACTCCGCTCGCGCGGGATCGAACTCGACATGACAACGCGTCCGTATGCGCACTGGACGTTCGGCGGAAGCTACTACTACGCGGACGCGAAGATCGTCGAGTCG
>JABDJQ010000560.1 GCA_013002425.1 Gemmatimonadota bacterium | reverse complement strand
GCTTCGGGGCCGCTCCGCGTTTCGGTTTCGGGCGTCTACTACGATTACAGCACGGAAGGCGGCGGTCTCGTGATGGACCTCCGCGCGTTCGAGCGCGCGTTCGGCGCCGGTGATCCCAATACGATCGCGCTCTACCTCGAGCCCGGGCTCGAACCGCAGGCGGCGATCGATCGTATGAAAGCCGCGATCGGTGACCGCCCCCTTCTGCTTCGATCGAATCGCGCGCTTCGTCTCGAGGTGTTTCGCATCTTCGATCAGACGTTCGCGGTTACCAGAATCCTGCAGGCGATCGCGCTGCTCGTCGCGTCGTCGGGCATTCTGCTTACGCTCACGATCCTGGCCCGGGAGCGAAAGCACGAACTCGCGCTGTTTCGATCCCTCGGCGCAAACCGCGGGCAGATCTTCCGGCTCTTCCTGGGCAAGGGAATCGGAATGGCTCTCTTCGGATTGCTTCTCGGAACGATCACGGGAATCGGACTGGCGTTCGTTCTGGTCTACGGGATCAATGTCGCGTTCTTCGGCTGGTCGATCGACCTGCACTGGCCCTGGGCCGCGCTGGGAGCGCAGGCGGGAACGATCGTTCTGGCCGCGCTTCTTGCCGCCGTCTATCCCGCGCTGCAGGCGAGCCGCACGCCGGCAAAGGAGATGTCGCGTGAAGATGTTTGAGTATATGGCCCGGTCGGCCGGCTTGCTGTTTCTGGCGATCCTGCTGCCCGGCGAGAGAGACGCGCACGCGGAATGGCTCGACGTCATGCCGCATCACGTGTGGGAGTTTCCGGGAGATCACTGGGCGAACGAGGACTACCGTGTGGAGTGGTGGTACTTCACCGGTTTTCTCGAGCGGGACTCGGAATCAGGTGAGGACGAGAGCTCGAACGGCCGCATGCCCGCCTATGCGTATCAGTTCACGTTCTTTCGAATCGGGCTGGCAACGGACTCGCTCCCGGGCGCCTCGCACTGGCGTTCCCGCAATCTGATCATGGGACACGCGTCGCTGATCGACCTCGCCCGAAGCGAGCATCGCTTCAGCGAGGCCATCTATCGTGACGCTCCTCTTCTGACGCACGTCGGGCGCTATCCGGACAGCGTGCTCGTGCGATCGCGCGCGCCCGCCGGAACCGACGGGGTCTGGACGCTCTCGTGGAACGGCGCCGGGTTCGATGTCGCGATGACCGACGACGCCGGGGAAATCGCGTTCGCACTGCGCACGACCCCCGCGCGGGCGCTCGTGTTTCAGGGGCCGGCCGGCTACAGCGTCAAGGGGCCGACGAACGCGAGTCTCTATTACTCGTTTCCGCGCCTCGATACCGAGGGCACGTTGACCTGGAGCGGGCGCTCGATTCCCGTGCGTGGAACGAGCTGGATGGACCGCGAACTCAGCAGCGGACATCTGAGCGAGGGACAGACCGGTTGGGACTGGTTCAGTTTACGCATGAACGATGGAACCGACATGATGCTTTACGCGCTGCGCGATTCCGCGGGAGCTCCGGGGCACAAGGCGGGTACGTGGATCGAAGGGGACGCGCCGCCGCGGTATCTCGGCGATGCATGGACCGCGAACGTCAAACGAACCTGGAAGAGCGGCGCGAGCGGGATCGAGTATCCGGTGGCGTGGGAGATACGAGTCCCGGATCGCGGTCTCGTCCTCGAGGTCGAAGCTCTCTTTCCCGAACAGGAGAACCGGACGCGGATTCCCGGCGGCATCAACTACTGGGAAGGGGCCGTGCGCGTGCGGGATGAATCGGGTAAGGAACGCGGGATCGGCTTCGTGGAAATGACCGGGTACGGAGAGGGAAACCGTCCTCCCCTATGATGCTTCGTCGGTGCGCGGTGTCGCTTCCGTATTGTCCGGCGCGTCGGGAGCGGCAAGGAACCCCGGCGCATACTTCTTGAAAATCGGATCGAGAACACCGTTCACGAACGACCCGGACTTCTCGGTCGAGTAGCGGGTCGCAATCGCGATCGCTTCGTCGAGGATTACGGGGCCCGGCGCGCTTTCGAGCACGAGGTACTCGCAAAGGGCCAGACGCAGTACGTTCCTGTCGAGGTTCGCCATCCGCGCGAGATCCCATTTGACGGCCGATGCCCGCAGAATGGCATCGATCCTAGTCTGGTTCTCCAGAACGGCCGAAACGAGCGTAGAGGCGAACGAGCGCGAATCGACACTTCCCCCGTACTCTTCCTGGATGGAGCCGGCCAGCGCTTCCCAGCTGTCCCCGGTCAGATCGATCCGGTAGAGGAGCTTCAGCGCCAGTTCCCTCGCCTTGCGCCTTACTCCCATGGAACGAGCTCGTCGAACGGGATCGTAGCCATCTCGAGCGCGGCCAGCGCGGCTTCCCATCCCTTGTTCGACGCGCGGTCGCCGGAACGCTCCTTCGCCTGTTCCAGCGTGTCCGTCGTCAGCACCCCGAAGATCACCGGGAGCGAAAAGCGCGACATCACGCGGCCGATGCCGCGCGTCGTTTCCTGACAGATGTAATCGAAGTGCGGCGTCTCACCCTGGATCACCGCGCCGAGGCACAGGATCGCGTCGTACCGTTCGGACTCGGCAAGCTTCTGTGCGGCGTAGGGCAGTTCGAATGCGCCGGGGACGCGAACCACGTGAATCGCGCCGCTCGGTACCTTGTGTTTGACGAGGCACTGAATCGCGCTGTCCAGCAGTTTTTCGGTGACCGGACCGTTGAACTTGCTCACCGTGATTCCGATCGTCAGATTGCGGCCGTCGAGCGTACCTTCGGAGGCGTTCACGATTTGCCCTCCTTCATACCGAGCAGGTGTCCGAGTTTGGTTTGCTTCGTACGTAAATAATGTTCGTTCTCTTTGTTCGGATGGATTACGAGCGGGACGCGCTCGGAGACGGTGATCCCGTACTCCTCGAGCCCCAGGACCTTGCCCGGGTTGTTCGTGAGCAGGCGCACGCGTTCCAGTCCGAGGTGACGCAGGATGTGCGCGCCCGCGCTGTAGTCGCGCAAGTCGGGGTCGAATCCGAGTTTGACGTTCGCCTCCACCGTGTCGAGGCCGCTCTCCTGCAGATGATAGGCGCGCAGCTTGTTTTCGAGTCCGATCCCGCGCCCCTCCTGTCGCATGTAGAGAAACACGCCGCGGCCTTCCTCGCCGATCATGCGGAGCGCTTCGTCCTTCTGGTCGCCGCAGTCGCAGCGGAGAGAGCCGAACACGTCCCCGGTGAGGCACTGGGAATGAACGCGAACGAGAGCGGCCTCGTCCCCTTCCTGCTTCGACAGGTCGCCCAGAGTCAGCGCGACATGGTGACCGCCGTCGACGAGGTCCTGATAGAGTTTGATCGAAAACGTTCCGTGCGGGCTCGGCAGGGTCGCCGACGCGGCTTCCTTCACGAGCACTTCGCGCGTGCGCCTGTACTCGATCAGGTCGCGAATGGAGATGATCGGAAGGCCGTGCTCCGACGCCATCTCGATGAGAGCCGGAAGCCGCGCCATCGTGCCGTCGTCAGCGAGGATCTCACAGAGAACACCCACAGGCGCGAGACCGGCGAGTCGGGCGAGATCCACGGTGGCTTCGGTATGCCCGGGGCGCCGCAGCACGCCGCCGCGCGCGCTCGTGAGCGGAAAGATGTGACCTGGTCGGCCGAGGTCTTCGACTTTCGTGGCGGGGTTCACGAGCGCTTCGATCGTGGCCGCGCGATCCGAGGCGGAAATTCCGGTCGACGTGCCAGGAATCAGATCGACCGAAATCGTGAACGCCGTTTCGAGCTTCGACGTGTTCCTGTCCGTCATCGGGCCGAGTTCCAGTTCCCGCGCCCGTTCCTCGCGAAGCGGAACGCAGATGAGTCCCCGGCCGAACTTCGTAAGGAAGTTCACGGCCTGCGGCGTGATGAGCTCGGCGGCCATGATCAGATCGCCCTCGTTCTCCCTGTCTTCGTCGTCGACCACGATCACCATCCCGCCCCGTTTGATCGTTTCGATCGCCTCTTCGATGGTCGAGAGGGCGCTTTGCGGATCGCGGCTCATGACTGCTGCTCCTGTCGGCTTTGCGATGTGTGAAGCATCCGCTCCACGTATTTAGCGAGAATGTCCACTTCGACATGCACGGGATCGCCCACTGTCTTGATGCCGAGGGTCGTGCGGGAGACGGTTTCCGGAATGAGCGCCACATCGAAATGCGCGCCGTCATCTTCGAGCGACGCGATCGTGAGGCTCACTCCGTCGAGCGCGATGGATCCCTTTTCGACGGCGTAGCGGCGCATCGAGCGCGGAAGTGCGAGCGTGAGTCTCCAGTCGGGACCCTCGGTCGTCACATGCGTGATCGTGGCGATGCCGTCGACATGGCCCTGCACGAAGTGGCCGCCGAGCCGGTCGGCCGCGCGAAGCGGCTTCTCGAGATTGACGCGGTCCCCGCGCGAGAGCGTGCGAAAAGAAGTGCGGTTCAGCGTTTCGACGAGCACGTCGGTCGTGAACACGCTTCCGTCGACAGTGGTCGCCGTAAGGCAGACGCCGTTCACGGCGATCGAGTCGCCTGCCGCGAGATCCGCGCCGAACGGTCCGGCGTCGATCGTGAACGTCCGTCCTTCGGCTCGTTCCGCGACCTCCAGAACGCTGCCGAGCCCTTCCACGAGTCCCGTGAACATCAGCCTCTCCCTCCTGCGGGAACGAGCGTGAGATACACGTCGTCTCCGAATCGGCGTACGTGCTCGAGCGTAAGCGGAAGCGCCTGCGCGAGAAGTCGGGGCGCGAGTCCGCGCGCCAGATCGATGCCGCCCCCGAGCACTTTCGGGGCGTAAAAGAAATGAGCCCGGTCGACAAGTCCGGCTTCGAGAAAACTTCCGGCGACGTCACCGCCCCCCTCGATCAAGAGGCGGTTCACGGGAACCTCCTCTCGGGCGGCGCGCTTCGCGACCCACGACGGCCTCACACGTCCTCCGGTCCAGAGTTTCGTAGTCCAGACCGTGGCGCCCCGCGCCTCGATCGCGGCGCGCTTCCTTGCTGAAGCGTCGGAGTGCGCGACCACGCGAACGTGGGGGGCGCGTTCCGAATCGAGAAGGCGGCTCCTCAGTGGAATGCGCAGGTCCCTGTCGAGAACGATGCGGCGCAGTTCTTTCGTTCTGCGCCCGTTTCGTGCGGAGAGCGTGGGATCGTCCGCGAGCACCGTACCGATGCCGACGAGGACGGCGTCGCTCTCCCGGCGCATGGTGTGAACGCGACGGCGGGACTCGGCGCCCGTGATCCACTGGGAGCGGCCCGCGCGGTCGGCGATTTTGCCGTCGAGCGTTGCCGCCATCTTGAGATCGATCCAGGGGCGGTCTTTCCGCACGCGCATCAGGTACGCCTCGTTCAGTCGCGCGGCTTCATCGGCGCCGTCGCCGACGACGACATCGATGCCGGCGCGTCGCATGCGCGCGAACCCCTTCCCCGCTACGGCCGCGAACGGGTCGCGCACCGCGGCGACGACACGAGCCACACCCGCCTCGATCACGGCATTCGCGCACGGACCGGTGCGGCCGTGGTGCGCGCAAGGTTCCAGGGTTACGTAAAGCGTCGCTCCGCGCGCGCGGTCGCCCGCCTCCCGCAGCGCGAGTACTTCGGCATGCGGACCGCCGGCTTTCGCATGCCACCCGCGGCCGACGACCGTTTTCCCGCGTACGATGACGCAGCCGACCATGGGATTCGGCGAGGCGGTCGCGCGGGCCTTCGCTGCCAGGCGTAACGCGGTCTTCATGTGAAGGGAAGGAGGATCGGAATGGCGAGTCGGCATGACGGAACCCTACGGACACAGTCCTCCGCAGGGCGTTTTTGCGCACGGCAAAACACCTTAGCGGCCTTCTCCCATCCCGACTTTACGGTCGGTCCCGTAATTCCAACGGGTCAGCGGAGGATTGCTCCTTCGCTCGCGGACTTTCACCGCCGGTGGGGAATTGCACCCGCCCCCGAAGAACCGATTTCCATGAAACTAGATTGTTACTTAATAAGTTACGAACGCGACCCGGAGGGCGTCAACCCCTTTTTGCCTCGATCGAGGAACGGAGCATGGGAGTCAGCACTTTGGGGTTCCCTTTGCCTCGCGTGGCCTTCATGACCTGACCCATCAGAAAGCCCAGCACCTTCTCCTTGCCGCCCAGGAACTCGGCCACCTGCTCGGGATTGGCCGCCAGAACCTCGTCGACGACCGTCTGGAGCGCGCCGTCGTCCGATATCTGCTCGAGGCCGAGCTCTTTCACGAGGTCCGCCGGGCCCTTCCCCGTGCGTACCATGGCCTCGAAAACCTGTCGCCCGGCTGCGGGAGAGACGGTGCCGCCCTTTTCGAGGGCCAGCAGCTCCGCGAGGGCCTCCGGAGTGACGGGGAGAAGGTCGTCCCCCTCCTGCTCCTTCTGAAGCCGGAGGTAAGGCCCCATCAGGAAGTTCGCGACCCGATCGGCGTGCGGGAAGTGTTTGACCACGGTTTCGAAGAATCGCGCGAACTGCGCCGAGTCGGTCAAGACGCCGGCATCGTACTCCCTGAGACCGTATTCGGTCTGGAACCGTTCCCGCTTCGCCGCGGGAAGCTCGGGCATCGAGTCCCGCACGGCCTGCAGTTTCTGCTGCGAGAGAAGGAGCGGCGGCAGATCGGGTTCGGGAAAGTAGCGGTAATCGTGGGCCTCCTCTTTCGAGCGCATCGCGACGGGCACTCCGCGCTCCGCGTCCCATTGCAGCGTTTCCTGACGGATCGTTCCGCCCCCCGCGAGAACCTTCTCCTGGCGCGCGATTTCGGCCTCGATCCCGAGGCGCGTGGCGCGGAACGAGTTCAGATTCTTGAGTTCGGTCTTCGTTCCGAGCGTCTTCTTTCCGACGGGCCGGAGCGACACGTTCGCGTCGCATCGCAGCGATCCCTGCTCCATGTTCCCGTCACACACTTCCGTGTATTCGAGGATGCGCTTCAGATTGACGAGGTAGGAATACGCGTCTTCCGCGGAAAAGATCGCGGGTTCGGAAACGATCTCGATCAGCGGGACGCCGCAGCGGTTCAGATCGACCAGAGACTGTTCGCCGCCCCCTTCGGGATGAAACGACTTCCCCGCGTCCTCCTCGAGATGAATGCGCGTCAGTTCGATCGAGCGGCCGTCGCCGAGAGGCACGTGGCCCCCTTCGCAGATCGGACGATCGAACTGGCTGATCTGGTATCCCTTCGGAAGATCGGGATAGAAGTAATTCTTGCGCGCGAAGATCGAACGGGCGCGGATGTCGCAGCCGAGCGCGTTGCCGGCCCGGATCGCCAGTTCGACGGCCCGTTCGTTGAGCACCGGGAGCACGCCGGGCATGCCGAGACAAACGGGGCAGACCAGTGTATTCGGGGGCGCGCCGAAGCGGTTTTCGCAGCCGCAGAAGATCTTCGTGCGCGTCATGAGCTGCGCGTGCACTTCGAGTCCGATGACGGGTTCGTATCGTGCGGTCATCGTGAGTCTCCCCCCGCAGCGCGGACACGCGGCGGCCGTCCGAGCGTGCCGAGCTTCGCCTCCCAGTGCGACGCGACGCGGAGCAGCTTCGCCTCCTGAAAGCGGGGCGCCATGAGCTGCACGCCGAGCGGAAGTCCGTCGCCGTGCAGGCCGCACGGGATGCTGATCGCCGGAACGCCCGCGAGGTTCGCCGCGATCGTGTAGAGATCGTTCCGGTACATCGTGAGCGGGTCGTCGATCTGCTCCCCGATCCGAAACGCCGGTGTGGGCGTTGCGGGGAGCGCGATCACGTCGCACGTTTCGAACGCGCGCGCGAAGTCGTCCGCGATCTTCCGGCGCACTTTCATCGCGCGCAGATAGTAGGCGTCGTAGTACCCGGACGAGAGCGCGTGCGTTCCGAGTAGAATTCTCCGCTTCACTTCGGTACCGAAACCGCGGCCGCGCGTGCCGCTGTACATTGCGTCGAGCGTACCCGCGTGCTCGTCGCGCGCTCCGTAGCGAACGCCGTCGAACCGGGAGAGATTCGCCGAGGCTTCGGCCGTCGCGACGAGATAGTAAGCCGGGATCGAGGCTTCGAGGAGCGGCAGATCGATCGCGGTGATCGAGGCGACCAGGGGGGCGAGCTGATCGAGAGCCGCACGCACGCTCGCTTCGACTCCGGCGTCGAGTCCTTCTCCCCAGCTCTGGGC
>JABDJQ010000531.1 GCA_013002425.1 Gemmatimonadota bacterium | reverse complement strand
GACCGGATACAACGCGATGAATTCGCTGCCCGTGGAGTTCGGACTGGGTGACGCGGCCCAGGTCGACTCGCTCGTGATCGAATGGCCGTCCGGCATTGTGGAACGCTTCGGAGCCTTCGCGATCAATCAGTTCATGACGATCGTCGAAAGCCCGCCGACCGGAGTGGCGAACGGCGCCGCCGACGACACAGGCGGCGCGCAATCGGTCCCCGGCACGCGTGCGGCTGTTCTTCATGCGAACGAGCCGAACCCGTTCAATCCCGCAACGACGATCCGCTTCACGATGAATCGCGCGGGGCACGCAACGGTCAATGTGTATGACGCCGCGGGACGCCGCGTGGCGCGGCCGGTCGATCGCACACTGGCCGCGGGGCAACACGCCGCGCGGTTCGACGCGGCAGCCGATGCACTTTCGGGCGTGTCGCTCGCGAGCGGCATCTACTTCTACGAACTTACCGTCGACGGCGTTCGCGTCAGCGCGCGTCGCATGACGTTGATCCGATAGTGCACGCACCGAAGGACGAGACCGAAAACGACCCCTGAACGTGGAGAAGAGCATGACACGAATCAAACGCCGCGAGTTTCTTACGGGCACGCTTACGGGCGCCGCCGCCGGTATGGGCCTTGTCGCAGGCCGCCTTTTCGGGGGCATCGCATGGGCGGACCCGGCAGACCCGTACGCGAAGTCGGGAGACGCGCCCGTGTTCCATGCCGAGTTTCCGTCGCACGACCCGGCTGATGTGAGAGCGATCGTCGGCGCTTCCCACACGAAGCTCGACGTCGTGACGGAAATGGTGACGGCACGCCCCACACTCGCGAAGGCGGCATGGGACTGGGGGTTCGGCGACTGGGAGTCCGCCCTCGGCGCCGCTTCACACATGGGCCGGCGCGATATCGCCGAAGTGTTGATCGAGGCCGGCGCCCGCCCGGATCTCTTCACTGCGGCAATGATGGGCGACCTGGCCACGGTGCGCGGCGCCGTCGAAGCGCGCCCCGGCATTCAGAGCCAGCTCGGGCCGCACGGATTCACGCTGATGCACCACGCGCGCATGGGGAAAGAGCATGCAGCGGAAGTGCTGGCTTATCTGGAATCGGTCGGCGGAGCGGACGAAGGTCCTGCGAAGGTGCCGATCGAAGAGGCGGAGCTGGAGCAGTACGCGGGGACGTACACATTCGGCACAGGGGAACACGACAGCTTCGTGGTTACGGTCGACCGGGGCCTGCGGATCAAGCGGGGCGATCGCTTCGGGAGGTTTCTGAGTTATCTGGGGAATAACACTTTCTACCCCGGCGGCGGCGAGTCTGTACGGATCCGTTTCGACGTGACGTCGGGCACGCCTTTTCTCGAAGTGCACGATCCGGGGCTGATCGTGCGCGCCGTGCGGATGTAATGAGAATTCGCGGGTTGCACCCCCCGCGTTCTGCTGCCCGACTTTCGCCTACCCGAAGA
>JABDJQ010000528.1 GCA_013002425.1 Gemmatimonadota bacterium | reverse complement strand
AGCCACGGATGAGGCGCGGCATCTTCGCGATCGACCCGCATCAGACGCAGGAGCGCGAGGTAGAGAAAGAGACACGACAGCGCCGCGGCGATCGCGGAAAGCGCGTTCACGCGCACGGCGACTTCACCGACCGGGACGAGCGAAGCGATGCGACCGAGCAGCACGTAGAGCGGGGTCCCGGGCGGGTGCGGAACTCCGAGCGTATAGGCGGCGGCGATGAACTCGCCCGCGTCCCAGAACGCGACGCTCGGGGCGAGCGTGATCATGTAGACGAGCAGAGGAACGAAAAACGCCAGCGCTCCGAAGAGATAGTCCGAGTCGCGATCCCGGCCGGACGTGGCGCCGCTCTCGTTCACGAGGATCTTTCCGCTTCCTGCGTGATCGGGCCGGCCGGTGTGACGCGCCCCCTGTTCGGACGCACGATGAAGAAGACACCGCCCAGCAGACTGACGACGACGCCGATCACGTACGCGAGGAACGAAATCGTGAACGCGAGTTCGGATTCGATGCCGATCAGGCCGTAGAGATAGACGCCGAGGCCCTCGCGAATGCCGAGGCCGTTGATCGAAATCGGAAGCGCGAGGAAGACGGCGATGATCGGAATGAACAGAAAGAACAGGACGAGGGGCGGGTCGAGCCCGATCGTGCGCGCCGCAAAGTAGTGAACGAGCACGCGAAGCGTCTGCACTACGAGCGCCACGCAGAACGCGGCGAGGAGCGCCAGCTTCCGTTTACGGTATACGAAGAGCGCCTGCAGCAGCGCCTCCCCCTTCGTCCGCACGCTGTCGATCGGCACGCGCGCGAGCGTGCGCTCCAGAAAACGGACACAGCGATTGCTGAGCACGAGCAGTCCTGTCCCGATGAAGACGAGAAAGAAGAGAGGAATCAGGTAGAGAAATCGATCGAAGCCGAACCACTTCCAGTAGAGAAATCCGGAGACGCACGCCATGAGTGAAAGAACGATGAGGCCGGCGCCCCGGTCCACAACGGTGGCGGCGACAGCCCCCCCTCCCTTTCCCGTTTCGCGATAGAGATCGACGACCTTCACGACGTCTCCGCCGAGGTTCGCGGGGAGGAAGTTCGAAAAGAAGAGGCCGACGAAGTAAAGAGATACCGCGCGCCAGGTCGAGATCACGATCTCCTGCGCGCGGAGGAGCAGATTCCATTGAATGCCGCCGAGGAGATTCGAAAGCGCGAACGCCGCGAGACCGAGGAGAAAGAACGGCAGTTCGAACCGATCGCGCGTCTCTTCGATGGCGCGCTCGAGCACGCCGCCGCGGAGCAGAAACCAGAGAAGGCCGATGCTGATCGCGGCTTTCAGCAGGGTTTCGATCCAGCGCCTCACGACTCGTTTCCCCAGAGTGCGCGAATCGCGGCCGGGAACGAGTCGTTCCTGCGCGGAGCCAGCAGCAGCAGATAGAGGAGCGCGAGTGCTGTCGCGCCGAGCGCGGCCGCCGCTGCGGCCATGAATCCGTTCGGCATATACGTCCATATGACGGTGTGCACGCCCGCGGGAACGGGCACCGAGCGGAACGCATAGTCCGCCACCACGTCTTCGACCGGCGCTCCGTCCACTTCCGCACGCCAGCCCGGAAACGCGATTTCACTTACGAACAGGTACGATGGCTCGCTCGACTCCGTTCTGATCTCGATTCGGTTCTCTTCCCACTGCACCACCTCGGCCGTGGCGGACGGGTCGAACCGCGCGGGCTCGGCCCGGGAAGCTTCGATCAGCAGTGTGCTCGTTTCGTCGAAGCCGGGCGCGCCGAGTTCACGCAGCACGTCCGCTTTCGAATCGAACGCGCGGACGTCCCCGAACAGTCGCGCGATCGGGAACGCGTTGTCGTTCCGTACCAGCGTGAGCCTGCGCTGTGTGGGGTCGAAGCGGGTGTAGAGCTTTACTCCCAGAAGGTTCATACGGCGAAGGAAGGGGACGCTGTCGTCGTTGTGAATCGTATTGAAGCGTTCGAGGAGCAGCTGGTTGTAACCGTCGACTCCCCGGAGTCGCTGGATGACAGTGAGATTGCGCGGGAACAGAAGCCCCTCGGGCGCGCGCGTCTTGACTCGATAGTCGTGCGTCACCTCCGCGCGAAGCGCTTCGACCGTTTCATCGCCCATGCGATAGAACGTCTTCGGGTCCACTTTGCCGTCGTTGAATCCGAAGCCGTACGCGAAGAGCTCCGCAACGAGAATGACGAGCAGGGCGACGCGGAGCGAAAACGGGAGCGCCTTTCGGGAGCGTGCCCATACGAAGATCATGCCGCTTCCGGCGGCCGTTACGGCGAGAAAGATCGCGAAACCGCGCAGGGCGCCTGCGATCGCTTCAGGCTTTCCGGAGGCTGCCACGAGCGGGCGCCCCGCGAGAAAGAACGCGATTCCGAGAACCAGCACGGCGCCGAGTCCGGCGAGCAGGCCCGCGGGCGCTTTCCGTATCGCCCCTCCCTTCCCCTTCTTCTTCGGGTTCGTCGCTCCCGAGGCCGTCCCGCCCGGTGGCGGCTTCGTGAGCATTTGCGCGCCGATGCCCGCCAGAAGGAGAACGGCCCAGTTCGCGATCAGGATCGCGCGTCCCGGACAGCGGAACTTGTCGTACACGGGGAGCAGCTTGTAGAGCACCGGATGCAGCGGGCCGTATCCGCCGAGCGCGAGCAGCACGCCGAACAGCAGAAGGCCGGTCAGAAACAGGACCCAGGGCGTTCGCAGGCGATACGCGATCGGAATGCACGCCAGAAGGAGCGGCAGCACACCGACATAGGACGCCAGTTCCCACGCGTAGAAATAGGCCCCCGGCCCGACGTAGCCGCGATTGTTCCAGCCGGCCGCGGATCCGAACAGTTTCGGTATGAAGACCGTACCCAGGTTCAGCGGCTCCATGCTGCATTCTATCGACCTCTCATAGGTCATTTCGGAACGCATCGAAAGATCCGCAAGCTCTGTCGTCGGCAGGTACTGCACAGCAAAGAGCGTGGCCGCGAACACCACCGTGAGCGCGAGGGAAACCACGGGGAAAGCGAGCGCGCCCGTTCCGCGCCCGCGATCGCGCGCGATGTAGAAGAGCGACGTGAAGCCGAGTACGAACAGCAGATACAGACTGTACTGAGGGGCCCCGCCGAGCATCGCGATGCCGACGGTGAATCCCGCGAGCAGAGCCGCCGTGTAAGAACGCCGCTCGATCGCCTGGATCAGGAAAAGCCAGGCGAGAGGCGCCCACGCGAGAACCGCCAGGAAATTCGCGTGAATCATGCGAACGACGAAGATCCCGGAGAGGGCGTAGGCGAGTCC
>JABDJQ010000500.1 GCA_013002425.1 Gemmatimonadota bacterium | reverse complement strand
CTGATGCAGCAACTGATGGATCTTCCGATGGCAGGAGAGGAGCAGGTGACCCTTGGTTTCGAACACGGAATGGATTGACCTGACCGACGACAGAATTCGATCGATCCGCGAGATCCCTGCGCGGGCCGCGGAGTTCGTCGAGGCGTTTCCTCTCACGAGTTTCGCGCAGAATGCCGTGCACTCGATCGGCATCGAAAAACTGTACTCGCATCAGGCGAGCGCGATCGAAGCGGCGCGCCGCGGCGAGAACGTCGTCACCGTTACCGGAACGGCGTCGGGCAAGAGCATCTGCTATCACGTGCCCGTGCTCGAATCGCTTGCCGACGGCAATAATACGGCGATCTATCTCTTTCCGACGAAAGCGCTCGCGCAGGATCAGCTGCGTGGCGTGAAACGGCTGCTCGATACGGATCCCGCGCGCGCGAAGTCGATCGTGTGCGGCACGTACGACGGCGACACGTCGCAGCACGCGCGCCGCAAGCTGCGCACGCACGGCAATCTGATCCTCACGAACCCCGACATGCTGCACGCGGGGATCCTGCCGAACCACGCGGGATGGGCGCGCTTCTTCGAGAACCTCCGCTACGTGATCGTCGACGAAATCCACGCGTATCGCGGCATCTTCGGTTCGAACGTGGGCAACGTCTTCCGGCGTCTGCGCCGGATCGCGACGCATTACGGCGCGTCACCGCAGTTTCTCTGCTCGTCCGCCACGATCGCGAATCCGGCCGAACTCGCCGAGCGCATTCTGGGCGAGCCTGTCACCGTCGTCGATCGCGACGGTTCGCCCCGCGGCATGAAGCGCTTTCTGCTCTGGAATCCGCCGAAGTTCGACCCGAACAGCTCCGAGCGCAGGAGCGCGAACATCGAAGCGAAGAATCTCATGGTGCAGTTCGTGCTGCAGGGAATTCCGACGATCGTGTTCGCGCGCTCCCGCATCACGGCCGAGCTCATCTACCGCTACGCGCGCGAAGATCTCCTCATGAAGCACAAGAAGCTGGCGGACAAGATTGCGGTGTATCGCGGCGGCTATCTTCCGAAAGATCGACGCGAAATCGAACGGCGCCTCTTCGAGGGTGACCTGCTCGGCGTCACGAGCACGAACGCGCTCGAACTCGGGATCGACGTCGGTTCGCTCGGCGTTTCGATTCTCGTCGGCTTCCCGGGAACCATCGCGAGCACCTGGCAGCAGGCGGGGCGCGCGGGGCGCACGGAAGAGGAGTCGATGAGCATCCTGATCACGTATAACGACCCGATCGACCAGTATCTCGCGCGCCATCCCGCGTACTTCTTCGACCAGACGCCCGAGAACGCGATCGTCGACTCCGAGAATCCGTACATTCTCGCGCGCCATCTGGCCTGCGCCGCGCACGAACTCCCGATCGAAGAGAGCGAAGACGTCGAGCTGTTCGGCGCAAACATGGCCCCTGTGCTCGATGCCATGGAGGAGCACGAGAAGGTCATGCGCCTCAAGGACAAATGGTACTGGAGCTCGACCGACTACCCCGCGGCCGAAGTGTCGCTTCGCAACATGGCCGACGCGACGTTCACGATCACCGAGATCTTCCCGAACGGGCAGGAGAAAGAGCGCACGATCGGCACGGTCGACGCGATCTCGGCGCCCGAGCTTCTCTACCCCGAGGCGATCTATCTGCACGACGGCGAGACGTACTTCGTGCGCGAACTCGATCTCGACCAGCGCGTCGCGTATGTCGAGCGGCGCGAAGTCGACTACTACACGCAGGCGATCGTCGAGTCGACGATCCGTCTCGGAAAGGGGATCGCCGAAGCGGAAGTTCCCGACGGAAAGAAGATGCTCGCGCAGGCCACCGTTTCGTGGATGACCGTCGCGTTCAAGAAGATCCAGTTCCAGAACATGGATTCGATCGGGTGGGGGAAGCTCGACTTACCCAGTCAGGAACTCGAAACGGTCGCGATGGGGCTGCATGTCGAAGGGCGGATCGTCGGGCGCCTGGCCGACGAGTCGCTTCGCATCTCAGAGGGACTCGCCGGGCTTCGCAATCTGCTGCTCGTGGTCGCGCCGCTCTTCGCGATGTGCGATCGGAGCAATCTCGGCGGCGTGGTCGAGAGCTCGAACACCGGAGTGCCGACGCTGTTCCTCTACGACCGCTATCCGTTCGGTCTCGGCTACAGCGAAAAGTGCTTTCACATTCTGGACGAGATTCTGCACGCGTGTCTCGAACTCGTCGGCGACTGTCCGTGCGACGACGGGTGTCCGTCATGCGTCGGGATGCCGCGCCAGCCGGTTCTGCACCACGATCCCGACACGGCACTCGGGATTCCGATGCCGGACAAACGCGCGACGAAGCGCCTGCTCGAAATGCTGGGAGAAGAATCAGGCGCGCCCGCGGAGTCAGGCGTGGCCCCGGCTTCGGCCACGTCAGGCGTGGCCCCGGACCCGGGAGAAGATCGCGGCGATCGCGAGCAGCGCGCCTAGGGTCAGGACAACCATGGGCGCGGCGGGCATGTCGAGATGAAACGCGAAATGCAGCCCGAGCACGCTTGCGGCGATCGCGATTCCCCATCCCCAGGCGAGCCGACCGGCCGTCGTCCCCGCAAGCAGCAGCGCCGCGACCGCCGGGAGCACGAGGAACGCGAACACGAGCAGCACGCCGACGAGCCCGACCGACGAAGTGACGACGATCGCGAACGTGCCGTAGAAGAAAAAGTCGAGCCAGCGCCCCTGCCCGCGGCCTTCGGTGACGTCGTTCGTCCTTCGATGCACGAACGCATGGGCAATTCCGATCGCAACGTAGATCATGGCCGTCCAGAGAACGTGGCCGGGGTCGACGGTCAGAAGCTGGCCGACGAAGAGATGCTTGATCTCGTCCATGCCGTGAGGGGAATGTTCGAGCACGACGAAGGTCGCCGCAACCGCGAGCCCGTATGCGGTCGCGACGATCGCTTCCTGGTGCACTCGCCGGCTCTTCACGACCGCGAAGAAGGCCGCGCTCCCGAGCGCGAATCCGGCTGACATCAGATACTCCGCGAGCGTATCGTGCTCGAGCCCCGCGACGACCGCGACGGCGGCGCCGAGAGCGGCCGCCTGCGCCATCGCGAGGTCCACGAAGAGCACGCCCCTTCGCACGATGTGGAATCCGAGATAGACGTGGATCCCCGCGAGCAGCAGGCAGCAGAAGAGCGCCCACTGCATGAAACCATAGACCCAGGGTTCGGTCAGCCAGTTCATCGTGAATCCGCGCTTTCGAGAGCGGCGCACATCCGGTCGAAAGTCGCCAGATACGCCTCGGGCCGGCCCTCCTCACAGACGGAGGGTATCACGATGTCGCGGACGCCGGTTTCCCGTTCGAGGAATTCCACCGGCGACTCCGAATGAAACGGATCCCGCACGACGACGCGTACCTCGTCACTCCGGATCGTACCGGAGAGGGTCGCGAGTTGACGCGCGGTCGGCGATATCCCGGGCAGCGGCTCCACGCGCCCCGCGATCCTCATATCGAAGCGGTTCGCGAGGTAGAGCCACGTGTCGTGATACTCGACGAACGACCGTCCGCGCAGGCACGCTTCCCAATCGACAACGCGTCTCGCGATCGTCTCTCCGAACCGTCGCGCGTTCTCTCGAAAGGCATCGGCCTGCGCCGGCCTCGTTTCACCGAACACTTTCGCGAGGAAGTCCGCGACGAGCGCCCCGTTCTCCGGGTCGAGCCAGTAGTGCGGGTTCCCCTCCGGATGCACGTCGCCCATCGAAGCGTCGACCTTTTCCTCCGGGACGCCTTGTGGTGTGATTGCCCGGGAACAGTCGATCATGACCAGTTTCCGGTTGCGCGATCCGCGGACGATGTCTTCGGCCCAGAGATCGAGCGACAGCCCCACTGCGAGGTAGTAGTCAGCGCCGGCCGCCTTCCGCATGGTACTCGGACGGACTTCCACCGAGTGCGGATCCCGGTTGCGCCTCAGCACGACTTCGATTTCCGCCTGTTCCGCGCAGACCGCCCGCGCGATCGCGGCGAGATCGTTCGTCGATGTCAGTATGCGAAGCGGTTCGACCTCGTCCGCCCCGTCGCCACTGTCGTCCGCGCGCCCGATCGATGCGATCCCGCTCAGGAGCAACAGTACGAGCGCCGTTACGATCGTACGTTCGTTTCGAATCGTGATTCGCTTATGCATCGTCACTCCTAAAACCGGTGCGGCCGGTGCGGGCCGATCGCGAAGATCGTCTGCAGAGTCACGCCCGTGTCAGAGTTCCCCTCGTCGGGATCGGTCATGTGTCCGACGAGACGGAAGAGGGTGCTCTCTTCGAGCAGTGCAAGAC
>JABDJQ010000488.1 GCA_013002425.1 Gemmatimonadota bacterium | reverse complement strand
CTCCTGCTTCATGCGTTCGCGATCGATCGTCTCCCTGTGAAGTTGCGCGTTCTCGATGGCCAGCGTGGCCTGGTTCGCGAGCGTATTCAGCAGTTCACGGTCCTCGCGCGAATAGACCTCGCCCGATTCCTTCGGCCCTAAAGAGACGATTCCCGTCAGTCGATCGCCGGATATGAGCGGGATGAGAAGCGAAGATTCGAGTTCGGCGAGCCTGGCCTTCTCTCCGGCGGGAAGGAGGATCGTGCCTTCGCCGTCGGCCATCCGGTCGATCGGAACGGCGCGATGCGAGCCCTCGAGAAAGCGCACGATCTTGTCGTCGCCGCCGAACGCGATCGGTTCGGCCCCCGCCGCTTCGAGCGCGACCCCCGCGGATTCCTGCAATATCAGATTGCCGGTCGCGTCGTCTTTCAGGAATACGGCTACCCGATTGACATGTAAAGTTTGTGAGATGCGACGCACGAGAACGCGCAGAAGCGTCTTCAGGTCGAGAATCGACGTGATCGCCTGGCTGAACTCGTGCAGCGTGCGGCGATAGCGGAACTTCTCGCGGAAGAACGTGCGGTCGATCCACTCCTGAATCAGATCGCGCGCGGGGGAGAAGAGGAGCGCGATCAGAAAGATCGTCAGAATGCTCGGAAGAATGTCGGTCCCGCCGGACACGTTCCGCACGAGACGACCCACGAGATCGACGAGTCCGATATAGGCGACCGCGAGAAACGCCGTCAGGATCGTGTAGAGCATCGAACGTTTCACGATGATTTCGAGATCGAGAAGACCGTAGCGCACGATGGCGTGGCCGAAGCTCAGCGGGAGGAGCAGCACGAGAAGAACGAAGTACGGCCCGGCGAAAATCTCGCCTTCGGGGCGAATCATCTTGTACACGTTCGTAAACGCGAAAGGAAGGAGCGCGATCGACGTTCCCCAGGCGACGCCGCGCAGCTTCCGTTTCATGACGGGAGACTTCGTGGTCCGGTAGGAGTGCAGGAACGCGCCCACACCCGCCAGAATGCAGATCAGCATGTAGAGCGCGGAGATGAACTGGAAGAACGAAAGGAGCGACCGGTGCAGGTTGCCCGTGAAGTAGATCGTGACGTTCAAGGCCAGGCTCATCAGAAAAAAGAACGCGCTCACGACATAGAGGCCGCACGGGGTTCTTCGTCCGAGAATCGTGACCGGGCCGAGAGTGGCGAGCGCGGAGGGGATCGCTTTCTTCCTCGGGAAGAGCAGGAAGAGATGCAGGATCACGGGAGCCGCGAAGAGAATCGCGAAGTCGGCCGCGGTCTTGATCGCGAACTGCAGCAGAATGCTCCCGGTCGGAGGAGGCTCGATCAGCAGGAAGCCGAGAGTGATGCCGGCGAAGTAGAAGAGGCTCGCGACGATGTCGTTCCGGTTCCAGAATACGATGAATCCGAGTACGGCGAATGCCAGGCCCACGAGGGAGCGGATCGCGATCCGCAGGCGGTCTTCGGGGGATCGCTCGGCGGCGATGATCTCGTAGTGCTCGACGGCGCCCGCGCGTTCCACCTGGAACAGAATGCGGTCACCCGGCCGGAACGTGCCGAACGCCCGCAGGATCCCCATCATGTCGTCTCGATGCACTCCCTGCATGCGGAGTACTTCGTCGCCCGGACGGAGCCCCGCCCGATCGGCCGGGCCGCCGGGAGAGATATCGGTCACCGCGAACTGGCGGAATTGAAAGCCCAGATCGGGTACGAGAGGGAGGCGGAGCAGTGCCACGACGGTATACAGGAGTAGAATCGGAAGCAGCGCGACGAGAAGGCCGTGGCCGGCTCCCGCGCGTTTCCGGTGGCGGCGCGACATGGTTCACCCCCGAGTAGGTCTGTTCACGTTAGGAATTCCATGAAACAGGGTCAATGAAAAACGGGCAGGGGCTTGCCCGCGTTTCACCCGCTGTGCTAGCCTGTTACGGCTTATATGGACACGAAAGGAGCGGCATAGCCGTGGCGAAAAGCACTCGCTTGACAAAGCGACAACTCAAGGAAGATCAATTCGTTACATCCGCATTCCAGGCGGCGGATTTCTTCCAGGAACATAAGAAACCGATCCTCATGGGGCTGGCCGGCGCGGTGCTGGGTATCGCGGCCATCTTCTTCTTCATGCACTCGCAGGCCTCGGGAGCGAAAGCGTCCGCGGCAATGCTCGGGCAGGGGGCGGGACTCTTCACGAGCGGGAACTATCCGGAGGCGGCGATTCAACTCAGCCGCTTTCTCGACGAACATCCGCGGAGCTCGAATGCAGGGTATGCCGCCGTGCTGGCCGGCGATTCGTACTACTACAGCGGCCGTCCGAGCGACGCCGCGCAGAAGTATCGATACGCGATCGAGCGCGCGAAGGACGGAAGCGAAGTGAAGCGCGCGGCGACCGCCGGGCTCGCGGCTGTCGACGAGTCCGAAGGGAAGTTCACCGAAGCGGCGCGCACGTACGAAGAACTCGCGGCCACCGAGAAGACGGAATCAGGCAAGGCGCGCATGCTCTACGCGGCCGGCCGGTGCTATCTCCAGGGGAACGAGTTCCAGAAGGCCGCCGAGATTTTCGCGACGGTCGATCGTGAACTGATCGACCCGATTCAGGCGGCTACTCTCGACTGGTTCGAGAAAGAGGCCGAGATCGGACTCGCTTCGAACTAGAGTTCGGTATTCCGGAATCGTATGGCGGGACATTCTGTTGGAAATGAAAGAACCCGGGGGATTGCTCCCCCGGGTTCGTCCGTTCGGGTTGATACCGGCTGTGCTGTCGCGAGTGTCGGCGCTACCGGAGCAGTACGATCTTGCCCGTCGCCTTCTGTCCTCCGGCATCGATTCGATAGAAGTAAATTCCGCTCGACACACGCTCCCCGCTTTCGTTGCGGCCGTCCCAGTTGACGGCATGAATGCCCGCCGCGCGCGCACCGCGCGCGAGTGACCGCACGCGGCGGCCGCTCACCGAGTAAATCGCGAGGTCGACGTCGCTCCGCTGTGGCAGCGCGAATCGCAATGTCGTGCCGTGAGCCCCGAGCGGGTTGGGCTCGGCCCGGATCGCGAATCGTGCGGCGCTCGCGGAACCGCCCCCCACACCGGTGGAAGTGGCGAACCAGTCGAGCGCGGTTTCGACGAGATCCTGCGCGCCCGGCATCAGCAGATGGTAAAGCGGGAAGTCGACGAACACGGTCCTGTACGCGCCGCCGTCGTTTCGAACGGCGACAGGCGCGCCGTGAAACGCGGAGTCGGGCGGATCGGAGAGGAACGTGTAGATCGTTTCCGCGCCGGGCGCCACGGTCGTCAGATAGTCCGCGTCGGGAAGTTTGCCGCCCCACGGGGTTCGCGTTTTGGCCGTATCGACCGTGACGTCCGGGTATCCGAGCGCGCCCGTCGCGCCGTAGAAATAACGGCCGCCCTGGGGAGAGGCGGTGCCGACATCCGCGACACCGAAGTAGTCGTACAGAACATCGCCGGGCGCGTACGTCCCCGGGTAGATCGGATCGACGCCGCCCGAAAGCCGCCAGCCTATCAGCAGCACGTTGCCTCCGACATCGAGATACTCCTTCAGCAATGCCAGATTCCCCCCGAGAAACTGCGCCTGCACGGGGACGCCGGCGACTTCGCGATCGCGATCGTCGGAGACCCAGATCACCGACGAGTAAGCGCCGATGTCGGAAAGCGTGAGTCCGTCGGCGGCCGCCGCGCTGTCGTAATCGAACACGTCATGCGTCGTATTCGCCAGTACGGTTGCGTAGTACCCGTCCGAGAGAACGTCCGCGGGACTGTGCGGCTGGCCGGTTCCGTCTTCGGATTCCTCGACGAGCAGTACGCCCTGGTCGAGCGACGCGACGCGGCCGCGCGCGTATTCGGACTGCGCGCTCTCCGTGCCGTTCGTATCGACCGCGCTCACCTTGTAGTAGTGGAAAGTTCCGAGAGCGGCGCTGTTGTCTGCATAGGAGGGAAGGGCGAGAGGACCCGCGATCTGTGTGTACGGGCCGCCGGCAGCGCTCGCGCGAAACAGGTTGTGATGCGAAAAGTCCCCTTCCGGCGCGGGGTTCCAACTCAAGTTGATCTGCACGTTGTCGGGCGTGGCGACGAGGCCCGTCGGTGCGGCGGGCACGGTCGAGAGGACCCCGAGCTCTTCCGTCACGAGACCGAGGTGCCCGCTTGTGTCGTAGGCAGCCGCACCGACCCAGAGCGATTCGGACGGGGAGGAGGCGATGACGAAGTCGGTCACGTTGCCGACGTCGATCGTCTGGTCCCAGTAGAGCGTATTGATGCCACGAATCGTCACGTAGTAGCCGCCGAGATCCGTCGCGTCGCTCGCGTCCCAGCTCACGGTGAACCCGGTGGAATCGCCGGTGTTCCCGACGACGAAGTCTTCGAGCGGACGGGGCGCGTTCGCGAGTCCCGCGAGCGTAGCCACGTCGATACCGACGTTGCGCGCGTAGTAGGGAAAGTTCATGACCTGGATCGTGTCGCCGAAGTTATGCTGGTGCAGAAGGTTGTCGTACACGTCGACAAGCCGCACGGCCGTAAAGCCGTTGTCGTTGAACGGAATGTGATCGCCGCCCCGGTTCGGTCGATCCTGCGCCGGGATCAGGTTTACTTCCATCGAAGGCACGTACGTTTCTCCGTACAGTTTTACCGCACGCGCCATCTGCCGGGAACTCGAGTTCGAGGGCCCCACGGAGAACATGCGCACGTGCGTCGAGTCGAACGCGAGGCTGTCGCCCGTGCCCGCTTCGCCGTACGTCACGTTCCCGACCATGTCGTTGTTCAGCATTCCTTCGATGTTCATGCCGAGCTGGACCGCGAGCTGGGCGTACTCGGTGCTGCCGAAGAGGCCCTGTTCCTCACCGACGAACGCGATGAACTTCACGGTTGCTTCGGGTGGATTCTGCGCGAGGATGCGCGCCACTTCGAGCGCCGCGCCGACACCGGACGCGTCGTCGTTCGCGCCGTGCGCGAAACCGGTGGAGTCGTTGCTGTCTTCGTTGCGGGAGTCGAGATGACCGCCGATGATGTAGACGCGATCGTTCTGCGCGGGATCCGTCCCCGTGATCGTGCCGACCACGTTGCGATGCTCTTTCGTGACCCCCTGAATCGTAAGTACGAAACTGTGGTAGTCCACCGTGAGATTACCTGTCGCGTTCCCGATTTCCTGCAGCCGGTTGTAAACCCAGCGCCGTGCGGCCCCGACGCCGAACGTATTCGAGGTCGTGTCGGAGTTCGTGTGACGCGTCGTGAAACTCGTCAGCGTGTCGATCACGTTGTACAGAGAATCGACGGATACCGACTCGACCATCGCGCTGATCTCGGCATCGATGGCCGGCAGCGCTACCTGCGCTTCAGGCGACGTGGGAAACAGCAGGGCGATGAGAAACGGAAGGGTGAAAAGTACGCGTCGTGAGGTCATGCTTGGGCCTTTCGAAGAGCGGCAATCCGTGATGAGCGCGGGACAGACGCTTCATTGTACCGGATTTCGATCGGTCTTGCTGTGCGAGGCCTGCAGGTGTGGAACGTTGATCTGTAAATGGAACGAGGAAGGAGAGTTACGCGCTGAAGTCGATCCCCGCTGTTTCCTCGGCCTGCGGGTCGGAAGGAACCGCGTCGAGCGTGGCAATCGGGACGCCCTCTTCGGATTTCCCCGCTTCTGCGGGATCCGCCGACATCTCCTGACGGGCGCGCGCTTCCATCTGCGCGGCTTCGAAGGCGACGCGAAAATCCTGGAGCGACGGAGGGACCGGGGCCATGGCGGAGCGCCGGATAACCCTGGCCTTTTCCAGAGTTTCCTCGGGGGTGGCTTCCGGGGACACGTCAACCGGTACGTTGCCGGAAACCGCGTACCGGCGCCCGTCCGGCCCGGTTTCATACTGATACCTGGGGGCGCCGCTCCGAAAGCGTCCCAGGGCAGCCAGATGCGCCTGTTCGTGGGCGCGTACTTCCTTGTCGCGGCGCTTGAGTTCCTCGACCTGCTCGGCCTCTTTGGGCGAAAGCTCGGGTTCGAGCTTCGGGGCGGCCTTCTGCTCGTGAGCGGAATCCGGGGGCCGGGGGACGGACTCCCGTGTATGGGTGCGGCCTTCAGCCGAAATCGAGATGACGGCAGCGTCGCTCTCGGACGTTCGGGTGTGCTGGTCGCTCATCTTGAGGCCCGTGCCGCGCGTTTCCCGGGAACTGATTCGCGTCCCGGGAATCTGACTCGGCACATAGCGGCCCGTGCTGTTCATGGCGGTTCGCACGTAATCCATGTTCATTATATCGACGCGCGATGACAGAGATTCAGGCGCCTCGTGCGCGCTGTGGGAAAAGGGAAAAAGGGAAATTCGTTCCGTTGCAATTCGCCGAATCGGAGGCATCTCGAGTCTGCATCGGGCCGTTAGGGGTCATTTCGGCTGATGTTATCCACAGGGCATGAGTGTCG
>JABDJQ010000485.1 GCA_013002425.1 Gemmatimonadota bacterium | reverse complement strand
GCGCCGGCAAGCGAGAGCGTGAGAAGCGCCGTCATCGCGAAGCCGGCGCGACGATCGCTCGCAGCGCGCGCGGGTCCCTGCGTGGGGTGGGCGCGCTGCGTGAGCCGCGCGATGCAGACGACGACCGCGAGCGTGAAGCACGTAAACGCGCTGTCGACCGTCGCCAGATGCCCGTGCCCGATCAGGTTCGGCCCGAAGGCCGCGAGCGCGGCGGCGCCGAGCGCGACCCGCCTGCCCGGCACGATCGTGCGCATGAGCGCGTAGAGCAGCAGCGTCGTCAGCAGCGCGAAGGCCATCGTAACGGCCCGCGCGCCAGCAAAAAGCCCGCGATAGCGATCCGGCCTCTCGCGCATGAACGAAAGTCCCGCTTCCCAGCGCGCCTCCGGCCGTTCCGGCCCGATCGCGGCTCGATCGATCCGTTCGCCCCCGAGATAGAGAGGCGCCGCCTGGAGCATCGGAACGAGCGGCGGATTCACGGGATTCAGCCAGAAAACGTCGGTTCCGTGCTGGAGTTTGGCGAGTCCGGCGGGGAGAAGGGCGAATTCGTCCACCGTGACCGAGTCGTGGCGGGAGGCGTGCAGGAGCAGCAGAAGCTGCCCGGCGAGGAGCAAAAGGAGCCATGGATTCGGCCGGGAGATGCGCATCACGGGGGGAGCTTAGCCGAAAGAGCAGTTTGCACCGAAGCGGAAATCGGGTAAATATCAATAGGAATGGCCTGAAAAACGCGGGCCGGAGGGAGACGATATGAAAGAGAGAGCGAAGAAGCTCTCCGCCCTGGGGCAGAGCATCTGGTACGACAATATCGAGCGCGGCCTGATTCGCACGGGTGAGATGGCGCGCATGATTCGTGAGGACGGCGTGGTCGGCGTTACGTCGAATCCGTCCATTTTCGAGAAGGCGATCGGCGGAAGTTCCGAATACGACGAAGCGTTCCGCGCGCTGGTCGACGGCGGCGCGGATGCCGACGCGATTTACCGCGCCCTCGTGCTCGAGGATATTCAGGGGGCCGCGGATCTGCTGCGCCCCGTGTTCGATAAGACTAAGGGCGGCGACGGCTATATCAGCATCGAAGTGTCGCCGAAGCTCGCGCACGATACCGCGAAGACGATCGAGGCCGCGCGCGAATGGTGGAAGTGGGTCGATCGCCCGAACGTGATGATCAAGATCCCGGCGACGCCGGAGGGGATGCCCGCGATCCGCCAGGCGACGGCCGACGGGATCTCGGTCAACGTGACGCTGATCTTCACGGTAGGACAGTACGAAGAAGTGGCCGCCGCTTATCTCGCCGGGCTCGAAGAACGCGTGGCGGCGGGCGAGCCTGTCGACGGCATTGCGTCGGTCGCGAGTTTCTTCGTGAGCCGTATCGACTCGAAGATCGACCCGCGCCTGCCTGACGACTCGGGCAGCAGGGGGAAAGTGGCGATCGCCAACAGCAAGGTCGCGTACGAAGCGTACAAACGGATCTTCTCCGGAAAACGGTGGGAGACGCTCCGCGCGAAGAACGCGAGACCGCAGCGCATGCTCTGGGCGAGCACGAGCACGAAGAACCCGGCTTATCCCGACGTATTATATGTAGAGGAACTGATCGGTCCGGACACCGTGAACACGGTTCCGCCGAAAACGCTCGACGCGTTTCTCGACCACGGGAAAGCGAAGCCGACACTCGAAGCCGGAGTCGCCGATGCGCACGCGCTGCTGAAAGGGCTCGCGAGCGAAGGAGTGGATCTGGCGGCCGCGGGCGACGAGCTTCTGGCCGAAGGCGTGGCGTCGTTCGCCGCGTCGTTCGAAAAGCTCATGACGTGTATCGAGTATCGGCGCGAAGCCGTGATTGAAGGAGACCCGCGCAAGGTTCGCTACGCGCTCGGCAATACTCTGCCCGGGCTCGACGCGAGGCTCGCGAAGCTGGCGGAGGCGAACACCGCGGCCCGCATCTGGGCGCGCGATCCGTCCGTGTGGCGCGACGACGAGAAGCATCGGGCGGTGATCGCAAACCGGCTGGGGTGGCTCGACATCGTTCCGCCCATGCACGCGGCGATCCCCGAACTCAGGAAGTTCGCGAAGAGCATGGTCGACGCCGGCTACAAACACGTCCTTCTGCTCGGCATGGGAGGGTCGTCGCTCTGCCCCGAGGTGCTGCGCGAAACGTTCGGCGCGAAAGAGGGCTACCTCGACGTGCGCGTTCTCGACAGCACGGATCCGGATGCGGTGGAAGCGGCGACCGAAGGGATCGATCTCGACGAAACCGTCTTTCTCGTGGCATCGAAGTCGGGAACGACGACCGAGGTAAAAGCCTTCTATCAATACTTCGCGTATCGCGTGCACGATCACAGCCGCTTCATCGCGGTGACGGACCCGGGAACGATTCTGAACAAGCTCGCGCGCGAAGAGCGTTTCCGCAGGACGTTCGTGAATCCGCCCGACATCGGCGGCCGCTACTCGGCGCTTTCGTACTTCGGCCTCGTGCCCGCGGCGCTTCTCGGCATCGATCTCGAAGCGTACCTGGGCGACGCGCTTCGCATGACGCATGCGTGCGGTTCGTGCGTGCAGGCGGAAAAGAACCCCGGCATACGGATGGGCGCGGTGCTCGGCGAGGCGGCGCTGGCGGGTCGCGACAAACTCACGCTCCTCTTCTCGCCCGAGTTCGCGGCGCTCGGCAGCTGGATCGAGCAGCTCGTGGCGGAAAGCACGGGCAAAGAGGGCGTGGGGATCGTGCCTGTCGACGGCGAGTCGATCGGCACGCCCGATCGGTACGGGGCGGATCGCATCTTCGTCTACACCCGGTACGGGAGCACGAAAGACCCCTCTCAGGACGCCGCCGTCGAGGCGCTCGAGAAGGCGGGTCACCCCGTGATTACGATTCAGGTCGAAACGTTGCACGATCTCGCGGGCGAGTTCTTCCGGTGGGAGATGGCGACCGCGGTGGCGGGCGCCGTTCTCGGGATCGATCCCTTCGACGAACCGAACGTGAAGGAGTCGAAAGACCTGACGAAGGAACTGCTCGACGCGTTCGAATCGCAGGGAGCGTTTCCGAAAGAGAAGGCGCTCGTGTCGCGGGCGGGGCTCGAACTCTACGGCGACGACGAGTGGAAAGAACGCTGCGCGGGATGCAGCGCGCGTGAAGCCCTTCAGTTTCACGTGGGGCGCGCCGAAGAAGGCGACTTCATCGCCGTTCTCGCGTATCTGCACTCGACGCGCGAGATCCGCGCGCAGATCGACGCGATCCGCGCCGCATTGCGCGCCCGCACGAACCTCCCCGTCACGGTCGGGTACGGGCCGCGTTTCCTGCATTCGACGGGCCAGCTTCACAAAGGCGGGAAGAACAACGGCGTGTTTCTTCAGATCACGACGAAGGACGCGTCCGATCTCGCGATCCCGGACTGGAAGTTCGGCTTCTCGACACTCAAGCAGGCGCAGGCCCGCGGTGATTTTCAGGCGCTCACGAAGCACGGGCGACGGGTCGTCCGAGTGCATCTCGACGGCGCTGCACCGGAACTGCTGGCCGGTCTCGAAGACCGATTGAAAGGTGACCTTTAGATGACCGACCTCCATACGATCGGGCTCGATATCCACGCGAGGAAAGGGCCCGAGATTCATCCGCCGATGAGGAGCACGGCCGAGCCGTGTACGCTCGTCATCGTCGGGATCACGGGCGACCTCGCGCATCGAAAGCTCATTCCGGCACTCTACAATCTCGAGAGGAGCCATCTTCTTCCGGACGGCGTGCGTGTCGTCGGGATGGGGCGTCACGACGTTCCGCTCGAGTCGCTCATGTACGGGCTGAAAGAATCGACGGCGGAGCACTCCCGCACGCAGCCGATCGACGCCGATGTCTGGCACAAGTTCGCGCAGCGCTTCGACTACATCGCGAATCCGGGTGAGGGGAGCGGCGCTTTCAAGACGCTCGCGAAGCTGATGGAAGAGCACAAGGAGGAGACCGAAGGGAACAGGATGTTCTACTTCGCTACTCCGCCGAGCGCGTTCGGCACGCTTCTGAAACGAATCAACGCCGCCGGACTGATTCATCATCCCCGCGAAGAGCATTGGACGCGGGTCATTCTGGAAAAGCCGATCGGACACGATCACGACAGCGCGGTCGAACTGAACGAGCTCACGGCGGACTTCCTGGACGAGAAGCAGACGTACCGGATCGACCACTATCTCGGCAAGGAGACGGTGCAGAACATCCTGATCTTCCGTTACGCGAACGCGATCTTCGAGCCGTTATGGAACCGTAATCATATCGATCACGTGCAGATCGAGGCGTGCGAGACGATCGGGACCGAGGGACGCGGCGTCTTCTATGATCAGACGGGCGTCGTGCGCGATATCGTGCAGAACCATCTTCTGCAGGTCCTCGCGATGGTCACGATGGAGCCGCCGAGTTCGTTTCACTCGGAGTCGATTCGCGACGAGAAGGTGAAAGTGTTTCAGTCGCTTCGTCAGATCTACCCGCAGGATGTCGGGAAGGACATCATGCACGGGCAGTACCGCGGATATCGAGACAACGAAGGGGTTGCCGACGATTCGCGCACGCCGACGGCGGTCGCGATGCGGTTCTGGATCGACAACTGGCGCTGGCAGGGCGTGCCGTTCTATCTTCGCGCGGGAAAACGGCTCGAGCAGAAGGTCACGCAGGTCTCGATTCATTTCAAGTCGATCCCGCTCTGCCTTTTCGGCGACGACGAAGCGTGCGCGCAGATCGAGCCGAACGTGCTGACGCTGCGCATTCAGCCGGACGAGGGAATCTCGCTCGCTTTCAACTCGAAGGTTCCCGGCGACGCGATCAACGTCGGTTCGGTCGAGATGGACATGAGCTACGAGCACGCGTTTCAAAAGCCGATTCACGACGCCTACGAGCGCCTCGTGCTCGACTGCATGCGCGGCGACGCGACGCTCTTCGCGCGACGAGACGGGGTTGAGCAGACGTGGAAGTTCATCGACCCGCTTATCAAGACGTGGGAGTCGGCGAAGGACCCCGTTCCGCAGTACGAACAGGGCTCGACGGGTCCGAAGGAATTTCACGATCTCATCGAAAAGGACGGAAGACGATGGCACCACACGACCACGGATTCGTCCACGTAAGCGAGTCCGAAGAGAGCTGGGCGGAGGAGACGGCCGACGAAGTGCTCGCGGCATTCGAGCGCGTCGAAACGCCGGCCATCACGTTTTGCCTTTCGGGCGGTTCCACGCCCGGCAAAGTCTACGACGTGCTCGCGAAACGTACATTCGAATGGGAGCGCCTCCGCTTCTACTTCGGAGACGAACGATGCGTGCTCCCTTCGAGCGAACAGAGCAACTACCGGAGCGCGCGCGAACATCTCTTCGCTCCGCTCGGTATCGAGGAAAAGAACATATTCCGCATGAAGGGCGAATACGACAATCGCGACGAGGCGGCCCTCGAATACGAAGCCGGGCTCCCGGAAGCGTTCGACCTGCTTCTGCTCGGCATGGGAGGCGACGGCCACACCGCTTCGCTCTTTCCCGGCTCGCGCTGGATCAAGGAAGTCGACCGGCGCGTCGCTCCGGCGAAGGCCGACGTCGAGCCGCGCCAGAGGCTCACGATTACGCCGCCGGTCATTCAGAGCGCGCGTGAAGTGATGGTTCTCGTGACGGGGAGCGGAAAAGCGTCGATGGTGGCGCGGGCGCTCGAAGGGGAGTGGGATCCGATGGAGGTCCCGTCGCAGCTCGCGCGCTTTCGTCGGTGGATTCTGGACCCGGGTGCGGCGTCCGCCCTGCGTGAACGCTAAAACTAACCTGACAGCAAGGAGTGCGACTTTGTCCACAACCGACACGACACTCGCTCTGCAGAGCGTGAATACGATACGGACGCTCAGCATCGACGCGGTACAGCGTGCGAATTCGGGCCACCCGGGGCTTCCGCTCGGCGCGGCCCCGATGGCATACGTTCTCTGGGAACGGCACCTGAAGCACAGCCCCTCGAATCCGGATTGGCCTGACCGCGATCGCTTCGTGCTTTCCGCCGGACACGGGAGCATGCTGCTCTACTCGCTGCTTCATCTTACGGGGTACGACCTCTCGATGGACGACATCAAGGATTTCCGGCAGTGGAAGAGCAAGACGCCCGGGCATCCCGAATGGCACGACACGCCCGGCGTGGAAGCGACGACGGGGCCTCTCGGCCAGGGAGTGACGAACGCGATCGGCATGGCGATCGCCGAACGCGCGCTCGCGCATCGTTTCAATTCGCCCGATCACACGCTGGTCGATCACCACACGTACGCGCTCGTTTCCGACGGCGACCTGATGGAAGGCGTGGCCCTCGAGGCGATTTCGTACGCCGGTCATCTGAAGCTCGGCAAGCTGATCTTTCTCTACGATTCGAACGACATTTCGCTCGACGGGCCGCTTTCGATGACGTTTACCGAGAACACGGCCGCGAAGTTCGAAGCGTGCGGGTGGCAGGTTCTCACGGTCGAAGACGGCGACGAGGATCTCGACGGCATCGACGCGGCGATCACGGCGGCGAAAGCCGAGACCGGTCGTCCGACGATGATCGAAGTGCGCACGACGATCGGGTACGGTTCGCCGAACAAGGCGGGGAGCGCCAAGGCGCACGGAAGCCCGCTCGGCGACGATGAAGTGGCCCTAACGAAAGAGGCGCTGGGCTGGGACCCCGCGAAGAAATTTCACGTGCCGGCCGATGTGGCGGAGCATATGAACGCCGCCGTCGCGCGCGGCAAGGCCGCCGAGAAGAACTGGAACGAGACGCTCGCTTCCGTGAAGAGCGCGCATCCCGAGGTGGCGAGGGCGTGGGACGAAGCGATGCAAGGCAAACTCCCGAAGGGATGGGACGCGGATGTTCCGGCGTACAAGACCGGCGACAAACTCGCCACGCGCGTGGCGGGCGGCGACGCGCTGAACGCGATCGCGGCGCACGTGCCGTGGCTGATGGGCGGCGACGCGGACCTCTCTTCGAGCACGAAGACGAACTTGAAGGATGAAGGGTCGTTCGACGGGCAGTCGGGCGCGGGGCGCAATCTGCACTTCGGCGTCCGCGAGCACGCGATGGGCGGCATCTGCAACGGGATGGCGTATCACGGCGGTATCAGGCCTTACGGTTCGACATTCCTCTGCTTCTCGGACTACATGCGCGGCGCGGTGCGCCTGGCCGCGCTGAATCGTCTGCCCGCCATTTACGTATGGACGCACGACTCGATCGCGCTCGGCGAAGACGGCCCGACGCATCAGCCGGTCGAACACGTTCTCTCGCTTCGCGCAATTCCGAATCTCACGGTCTTTCGCCCGGCCGACGCGGCCGAGACGGCCGACGCGTGGCGCTGGACGATGGAGAATCCGAAGGGCCCCGTCGCGTTCATTCTGGGACGCCAGGGGATTACGGTCCTCTCGCGGGACGGCGCCGAGAAGAACACGGGACCCGGCCGCGGCGCCTACATCCTGGCCGACGCGAAGGGCGGCGCCCCGGAGGCGATCATTCTCGCGACGGGATCGGAAGTCGCGACGGCGATGGAAGCGTGGGAACAGCTCACGAAGGACGGGGCGCGTGTTCGTCTCGTTTCGATGCCGAGCTGGGAGATCTTCGCCGCGCAGGACGCGCAGTACCGCGAGCATGTCCTGCCCGCGAACGTCACGGCGCGCGTCTCGATCGAAGCCGGCGTCACTCTCGGCTGGGAGCGCTGGATCGGTTCGAGCGGGATCGCGATCGGCGTAGACCGTTTCGGCGCGTCCGCCCCCGCGGAAGTGCTCCTCGAGAAGTACGGTTTGACGGCGGGCCATGTCGAAAGCGCCGTGCGAAAGGTGATGAAGTAGATGGCGCTCTCGCAAATGGGCATGATCGGTCTCGGCGTCATGGGCCGGAATCTCGCGCTGAACCTCGAGGATCACGACTATTCGGTCGCTGTCTGGAATCTCGAACCCGAGAAGACGGAAGCGTTCATCGAAGAGAACAAGGGGAAGCGGTTCACGGGAACGCGCACGTTCGAAGAACTCGTCGCTTCGCTCGAGAAGCCGCGCCGCATCATGATGATGATCAAAGCCGGGGCGCCGGTCGATTCGGTGATCGGGAAGATCGCGCCGCTTCTCGACAAGGGCGACATCCTGTTCGACGGCGGCAACTCGCACTTCGACGACACGCGCCGGCGCGAAGAGGCGCTGCGCGAAAAGGGAATTCGCTTTTTCGGCGTCGGGATCTCGGGCGGCGAAGAGGGCGCGCGCAACGGCCCTTCGATCATGCCGGGCGGCGACAGGGAAGGCTACGAGCATCTGCGCCCGGTGCTCGAAGCGATTGCGGCGCGCTCGGAGTCGGGTCCGTGCGTCGCCTATCTCGGCCCCGACGGCGCCGGTCACTTCGTCAAGATGGTGCACAACGGCATCGAGTACGGCGACATGCAGCTGATCGCCGAAGCGTACGACATTCTTTCGCGCGGTCTCGACATGAGCGCGGACGAACTGGCGACGCTTTTCGCGAAGTGGAACGAAGGGCCGCTCGCCTCGTTCCTGATGGAGCTGACTGCGAAGATTTTCACCGTGCGCGATCCGGAAACGGGCGAACCGCTCGTCGAAAAGATCCTGGACAAGGCGGGGCAGAAGGGGACCGGACGCTGGACGGTGCAGACCGCTCTCGAACTCGGGGTCTCGATTCCCACGATCAGCGCCGCGCTCGACGCGCGCATTCTGTCGAGCCTGAAGGACGAAAGGGTGGCGGCATCGAGCCTGATCGAAGGCGGCGCGCGCGACAGCCGCGATCTCGAGAAAGCCGATTTCATCGAAGCCGTTCGCGACGCGCTCTACGCGTCGAAGATCACGGCGTACGCGCAAGGCATGAAGCTCATTCGCGAAGCCTCGAAGCAGTACGAATGGAACGTGGATCTTCGCGAAGTGGCGCGGATCTGGAAGGCGGGCTGCATCATTCGCGCCTCGCTGCTCGACCCGATCATGAACGCGTTCGAAACCACGCCCGACATCCCGAGCCTTCTGGTGCATCCGCCGTTTCGCGAAGCGATCGCGAAGGCCGAGAAAGGGTGGCGCTTCGCGGTGAGGACGGCGATGCACCGCGGCATCCCGGTTCCCGCGATGGCCGCGAGCCTCATGTACTTCGACAGCTACCGCACCGCCGACCTCCCGCAGAACCTCACGCAGGCCCAGCGGGACGCGTTCGGAGCGCATACGTACATCCGGAAGGACCGTCCCTCGGAGGGCGCGGTTCATACCGACTGGCTCGACTGAACCGCACCGCTTCCTTCTTTCCAACGCATTGAGAAAAAGGGGGTTGTCACCGACAGCCCCCCTCTCTATACTCTAATCAGTACTGAACTGGTCCTATATTTTCAAGGTTCGTAAGATGTTACGTATCAGCAAGATCACGGATTACGGCATTGTGGCTCTCACGACGATGGGGCGCCATGAAGCGGATCTCCCTCTGACGGCGCGCGACGTGTCCGAAGGCTCGGGCCTGCCGCTTCCTACCGTCAGCAAGATCCTGAAGACGCTGACGCGCGCCGGCATCCTGGTTTCGCACCGGGGGACGAAGGGCGGCTACACGCTGTCACGCGTCGCCGGCGACATTTCCGTCGCGGAAGTCATCACCGCGCTCGAGGGCCCGATCTCCGTCACCGAGTGCACGGACCACGGCCACGCCGGTGAATGCGATCACGAATCGGGCTGCCCGGTTCGCGGCCACTGGCAGGTGATCAACCGGGCCATCGTGGGCGCGCTGCAGGGCATCACTGTCGCGGAGATGATGCTGACCGAACCCGTTCAAATTACCGCCGATCGAGACGCTCCGGTTCCGGAGTTCGTCTCCATAGAAGAGGAGAGATGATGAAGACTTCGGATGCCGAACTGCAATCCATAGTCGAGAAGCAGGAATACAAGTACGGCTTCGTTTCCGATATCGAGTCCGAGAAGATTCCGAAGGGGCTCAGCGAAGACGTCGTCCGGATGATCTCGGCGAAGAAGAACGAGCCCGAGTGGCTGCTCGAGTGGCGCCTGAAAGCGTACCGGCACTGGCTGACGATGGTCGAGCCGAAGTGGCCGAACGTGAAGTTCCCGAAGATCGACTTTCAGGACGTACACTATTTCTCGGCGCCGAAACCGAAGCTCGAAAGCATGGACGATGTGGACCCGGATCTGATCGAGACATTCAACAAGCTCGGCATTCCGCTGAACGAACAGAAGGCGCTCGCGGGAGTCGCGGTCGACGCCGTGTTCGATTCCGTTTCGGTCGTCACGACGTTCAAGAAGCAGCTCGCGGAAAAGGGCATCATCTTCTGCTCGTTTTCCGAGGCCGTGCACGACCACCCGGAACTCATCAAGAAGTACCTCGGATCGGTCGTGCCGCATACGGACAATTTCTACGCGGCGCTGAACTCCGCCGTGTTCTCGGACGGTTCGTTCGTCTACATCCCGGAGGGCGTTCGCTGCCCGATGGAGCTTTCGACCTACTTCCGCATTAATGAAATGAACACGGGGCAGTTCGAGCGGACGCTGATCATCGCCGAGAAGGGCTCGTACGTGAGCTACCTCGAAGGATGCACCGCGCCGATGCGCGACGAGCACCAGCTGCACGCGGCGGTCGTCGAGCTGGTCGCCCACGAAGACGCCGAGATCAAATACTCGACGATTCAGAACTGGTACCCGGGAAGCAAAGAGGGCAAGGGCGGCATCTACAATTTCGTGACGAAGCGCGGCATCTGCACGGGCGATCGCGCGAAGATCTCGTGGACGCAGGTCGAGACCGGTTCGGCCGTGACCTGGAAATACCCGAGCTGCATTCTGAAGGGCGATCATTCTGTCGGCGAGTTCTACTCGGTCGCGCTGACGAACAACTACCAGCAGGCCGATACCGGCACGAAGATGATTCACATCGGGAAGAACACGAAGAGCGTGATCGTTTCGAAAGGGATCTCGGCCGGCCGCGGCCAGAACACGTATCGCGGACTCGTCAAGATCATGAAAGGCGCCACCGGCGCGCGGAACTTCTCGCAGTGCGACTCGATGCTGATCGGCGATCAGTGCGGCGCGCATACGTTCCCGTATATCGACGTGCGCAACACGTCGTCGACCGTCGAACACGAAGCGTCGACGGCCAAGATCGGCGAAGACCAGATCTTCTACTGCAACCAGCGCGGCATCAGCATGGAAGACGCGATCGGCATGATCGTGAACGGCTTCTGCAAGCAGGTGTTCAAGGAGCTGCCGATGGAGTTCGCCGTGGAAGCGCAGAAGCTGCTGAACGTGAGCCTCGAAGGCAGCGTCGGCTAGCGGGAACGGAAACGGAACAGGATTACGACAGGCGCGCGGCGCAATCGCGCGACCATTTGAAAGCAACGTCCAAGGAGTCGAATACAATGCTCAGCATCAAGAATCTTCACGCGAGCGTGGAGGGGAACGAGATCCTGAAGGGGATCGATCTCGAAGCGAAGGCGGGCGAAGTCCACGCCATCATGGGGCCGAACGGGTCGGGCAAGAGCACGCTGGCTCAGGTGCTCGCCGGGCACGAAGATTACGAAGTGACCGAAGGGTCCGTTACGTACAACGGCAAGGATCTGCTCGATCTCGGCGCGGATGACCGGGCGTGCGAGGGCATCTTTCTCGCGTTCCAGTA
>JABDJQ010000477.1 GCA_013002425.1 Gemmatimonadota bacterium | reverse complement strand
GACCTTCGCTTCGAGCTTCTCGGCGACAGCCTTCGCGACGAGTTCGCGCGCGCGTTCGGCCGCCTGGAGCGCGGCGTTCCCTGTCATGAGGGTGACGCGGCTCGAGTAGCTCCCGAGATCGACGGGCGTCAGATCCGTATCGGCGGTCACCACGCGGATGTCGAACGGGTCGATGCCGAGAACTTCCGCGACGACGTACGCGAGCACGCTGTCGGAGCCCTGGCCGATGTCGGTCGAGCCGCAGAACACGGCGACGCCGCCCGAGCGGTCGAGCTTCAGCTGCACGCCCGAGTGCGGCATGTGATTCCAGTAGATCGGAAGCCCCGCGCCCGAAAGATAGCTCGAGCACGCGATGCCGACACCGCGTCCGTACGGCAGTTTTCGATGCTTGTTCTTCCAGTCGGAACCTTCGACGACCTTTTTGATGCATTCGCCGAGCCCCATCGAACCGATCTTGAGATAGTTCGCGGTAACCGAGTCGGGCGGCGTGAGATGTTTCAGTCGAATTTCGGCTGGATCGAGCCCGAGGTCTTCAGCGATCTTGTCGAGCTGCACTTCGAGCGCGTGGCGCGGCTGCGGCGTTCCATGCCCGCGCTTCGGACCGCACGGCGCCTTGTTCGTGAAGAGTCGTATGCCCTGGAAATGATAGCGCGGAATTTTGTACGTCACGGTCTGCAGCGCGCCCGTATAGAACGTGCTCGCGACGCCGTACGAACCGTACGCGCCGCCGTCGAGCGCACTCTGAAAATGCATGCCCGTGATCGCGCCGTCTTTCCTGACGCCGGTCTTGATGCGCATGAGCACCGGGTGGCGTCCGCGATGGCAGTAGAAGACTTCTTCGCGCGTCAGCGTCACTTTGACGGGGCGTCCGGTCATCATCGCGAACTTCGCGACGACGATTTCATGATTGAACGGATCGCTCTTGCCGCCGAAGCCGCCGCCGTTCGGGCACGCGATCACGCGGATGCGCGCGGCGGGCATCTCGAGCACCTTCGCGAGCGCGCGGTGTACGTAGTGCGGCGTCTGCGTCGAGCTCCAGAGCGTGAGCTTCCGATCGGCCGACCACTCGGCAAGCGACGCGTGCTGTTCCATCGGCAGATGCGTGTTGCCCTCGAAGAAGATCACGTCGTCGCGCACGTGGTCCGCTTCGGCGAAGCTCTCCTCGACGTCGCCGAACTGCAGGTTCACGACCTTGTGCACGTTACCGCGCTTTCCGTAATCGTGAATGCGCGGTTCGTCGATCGCGAGGCCGTCTTCGATGCCCGTGATGGTCGGGAGTGGCTCGAGCTCCACCTCGATCGCGTGGATCGCGGCTTCGGCCGTCTCTTCGTCC
>JABDJQ010000449.1 GCA_013002425.1 Gemmatimonadota bacterium | reverse complement strand
CAAGGACAAATACATACCCCGGGACATCGAGCAAACCTTTCCCCCGGCCAAGACGGGTCCGGTCCCGGCGGCCGGAATCGAATTCCGGCTGGGGATCGGAGCACGAACAAGCGTTGCGGACACGCTGGTCCCGCGAGACCAGGAGAGTCTACAGTTCATACGCTTCGAGAACACGTTCGTGAAGCAAGCGGACTCCCTCCGCGCGCGGAAGCTCTGGGAACACGAACTTCTCGAACTCGCCTTCGTCGAAAAGGTTCTCTCGCCGGCGACAGCCTTCGAATCATCCCTCCTATCCGCGAGTCACTCCGTAAACGGAGACGTGCGGAGCCGACTGCAAGAGAGAGACGGCGAAGAAGTCACGATCGCGCCGGGTGAGTGGGTAGATCTCGTGTTCGAGGCGACGCCCATGATCGCTTCGAGCCCGGACCTGCGGTTCGCCCTTCGCTCGACGGGGTACTACATCCCAGGCGGCGGGGCGGCACTGAGCTCGCCGAAATCGCGTGCGCTGCTGTCCTTCGAACTCACTTCCGCGAATCCGTCTTTCGCGGGAGCACGAATGCGTTTCCTTCTCGCGCGGGAGACTAACGTGCGGCTTGATGTTTATGATGTCGGAGGTCGCCGTATTACACGGATCGTCAACCGGAGGCTCGCCGCCGGGCTTCACTCGTTCGCATGGGACGGATCGACCGATGCCGGCATCCCCGTCGCACCCGGCGTTTACTTCCTTCGACTCGCGGGCGGAGGAGAGGCGTCTTCCGTGAAACTCATAAAGGTCAGAGGAGAGCCGCGCTGAAGAGCCGGAGCGATACCTTACTCCGCGGCCTCTTCCTTCTCCCGAATCGCATTCGCACGCGCTTCCAGTTTCTTCGCTTCCTGCTCTTCCCCGAGTTCGCGAAGAACTCTCGCCAGCTTCTCGTAATCATTCGCCATGTACGAATGCTCGGGCCCGTAGAGCTCCTCGCGAATAGCGACAACGCGTTCCATCAGAGGGCGGGCATCCTGCCAGTCCTCCGTCAGGAACAGAAGCTCGGCCAGGTTGACCATGCAGAGCGCTACGGACGAGTGATCGGGCCCGAGTGCTCCTTCCAGGATCGCCTGCGCGCTTTCGAAATGAGATCGCGCGACCGCGTAGTCGCCGGTTTCCCTGCCGAAGATCCCGAGACCGATCAGGCATTGCGCCACACGCGGATGATCGGGCCCCAGCGCCTTCTGCCGAATCGCGAGAGCGCGTTCCTCGAGAGGGCGCGCTTCCTCGTAGTCGCCTGCCATGCCGTGCACGTTCGCGAGATTGTGCAGCGTGAGAGCCACGCGCGGGTGGTCGGGCCCGAAGGCTTCCTCCTCAATCGGGATCACGCGCTCGAGAAGCCGCACCGCACCCGGGAGGTCATCGGTCTGCGCAAGCACGATCGCGAGGTTCCCGAGGGGGAGGGCCAGGTCCGGATGATCGGGCCCGAGTTCTCTTTCCCGAATGGCAATCGCTCGCTCGATCCACGATCGCGCCGCCGCGAGATCCCCGATCGCCAGGTCCACGCGCGCCAGGCCCAGCAGGATCGTCGCCACCTCCGTGTGATCGGGACCGAGATTCTTCTCCTGAATTGCGAGACCGCGCTCCAGCCGTTCCCGGGCGCCCGTAAAGTCCCCGATGTCGGAATGCAGGCTCGCCAGATTACTGAGGCTGGCCGCCACGTCCGGGTGTTCGCGTCCCAGCGTTTTCTCGCGGATCGCCAGCGCGCGCTCGTAGAGCGGAAGCGCACCTTCATAGTCACCCGTGCTCTTGAGAACGAAAGCCACGCCGGTCAGGCCGGCCGCCACGTCCGGGTCATCGGGAGACAGCTCCGTCTCCCGGATCGCAAGCCCCTCATCCAGCAACGGCCGGGCCTCTTCGAACAATCCGAGCTTCGTGTAAACATCTCCCATCGTCGCCATAAGACGCGCCTTCACGAGGGGTTGCCCTTCGAACT
>JABDJQ010000417.1 GCA_013002425.1 Gemmatimonadota bacterium | reverse complement strand
ACGGCGTTTCACTACATGCTGATGGGGCTCGTTTCCGTCACGACGGTCGGTTCGTTCGAAAGCGTCGGCGCCATTCTCGTCGTCGCGATGATCATCGTGCCGGCCGCCACGGCGTACCTGCTGAGCGAAAACCTCGCGCGCATGATCGGGCTCGCGGTTCTGCTCGGCGCGCTCTCGTCCGTGCTCGGTTACGAAATCGCATCGCACCTCGATTGCTCGATCGCCGGCGCGATGGCGTCCGTGGCGGGTCTTCTGTTTTCGCTGGCGCTCCTCTTCTCGCCGCGCCAGGGGATCGTGGCGCGGGCCCTGAGCCGGCGCGGACTCAGGCGCCAGGTGGCCGAGGAAGACGTGCTCCTCTGGGCGGCGCGTCAGCGCGAAATCGTTTCCTTGGAAGGGTTTACGATGCATGAGCTGCGCGAAACGCACCCGGATGAAATTGACAGGCTGGCCCGCGCGCTCGCCAGGCTCATTCGCCGAGGTCTGCTGGCCGCGCGCGGAGAAGGGTACGAGCTGACCGCAAACGGTCGCGAACAGGGCGTGGCCCTTCTCCGCCGGCACCGCCTCTACGAGAGTTTCCTCGGCGACAAGCTCGGTTACGATACGGATCACCTGCACGACCCGGCGGATCGCGTGGAGCATTACATCTCGCCTGACGATACTACTGAGATCGAACGCGTTACCGAGTATCCTGAGCGCGACCCGCAGGGGCGGCCGATTCCGCCGAGCCGGCCGGAAAAGGAAAAGGACAGAGAAGAAGAAAAGGAAAGTTCCTGATCGCATGCGAATCTGGATCACATGGGAGAGGCACAGGCGCAGCGTCGAACTCGCCGAAGCGTTCGGGTGCGAGTACCACTGCATCGACCATGCGGGGAAGTCGCGGCTCGCGCGATACTTCCTTTCCGCCTGGGAAACGTGGCGGCTTCTCGCCCGCACGAAACCCGATGTGGTATTCGCGCAGTCGCCCTCGATTCTGCTTTCTTTCCTCGTCGCGAAGCTCCGCGTCTTTCGCCGGTTCGTTTACATCATCGACGCCCACAATGCCGTGCCGAACTACGCGAAGAAGAGCGGTCCTCTCGCCTGGATGACGTCTTTCGCCGTCCGGCGCGCGGATTACACGATCGTCACGAACGAAGAACTCGTGCCGCCGATCGAAAAGATGCGGGGACGCGCTCTCGTGCTGCCGGACCGCGCCCCCCGGATCCCGGAGCGCCCGATGCCGGAACGTTTTCGCGTTTGCGTGAAGCCGCATTTCACGTTGATCGCGTCCTTCAACTGGGACGAGCCGATCGACACGTTTCTGGAGGCCGCGGCGGGGCTCGACGAGCCGTTCACGCTGTTCGTGACGGGGAAGAAGAGCAAGGCCGGCGAACTGCTGCGCTACGAATCGGAGCGCATCGTGTTCGTCGATTATCTGGCCGACCCCGCGTTCGAAGGACTCATCGCGGGCTCCGATCTTCTGATCGACCTGACGACGGACGACCGCGTGCTCGTCTGCGGCGCTTACGAAGCCGTGGCGGTCGGTGTGCCGGTCGTGCTCGTCGATTCACGCGTCAGCCGCGCGCTCTTCGGCGATGGCGCGATCTTCGCCCGCAACGAGGTGAGCGACTACCGGCGCGTTCTCCGTGAGTTCCTGTCGCAACCGGCGTATCATCGCGATCGGATGCAGTCGTTTCAGGGCGACTTCGAAAATCTCTGGAACGCGTCGTTTCAACCGATCGAACAGGCGATCGCGGAGATCGCCCGAAGCAGGCAATGAACCGAACCCTCGCCACGCTCGTCTATCGAACGGCCGCGCTGCTTCGCGGCGAGAAGACGTTCGCGTACCTTCGCGACTACGAGCGGAATCCGTTTCGCGATCTCGGCGCGGTTCAGGTCTGGCAGGAAGCCGAGATCGCCGCGCTGCTCGAGTATGCGTGCGAGCACGTGCCCTTCTACCGCGAATTCCGCGAAACCCCGTTCGCGCAGTTTCCTCTGATCGACAAGAAGATGCTGAAAGCGGGCGGTAACTCGTTTCTGAGCGAGCAGCGTGAAACGCTCGGCAGGCTGACGACGAAGGTCACGAGCGGGTCGACGAGCGAGCCGCTCAAGATCGTGAAAGACGCCGGGTCGATGGCGCGCGAACAGGCGGCGACGTATCGCTCGTACGGCTGGGCCGGGGTGCGGCCGGGCGATGCGCAGGCGCGCTTCTGGGGCGTGCCGTTGAAAGCGAAGGACGCGCGGAAAAACGCTGTTCGGGACGCGCTGCTGAATCGAAAGCGCTATTCCGCCTTCAATTATACTCCCGCGAGTTTCCCCGGATATATGGACGCGCTGCGCGCCCAGGGCCCCGACTACATCTACGGTTACCCTTCGATACTCGCCGAAATCGGGCACTGGCTGCGCCAGGATCCGGCGCGCGCCGGGTCGCCGGGGAAAGGGCCCGTGCCCACGCTCCGTGCGATCATCACGACCGCCGAGATCCTGACCCCCACGATGCGGGAGGCGATCGAGCAGGGCTTCGCGACGCGCGTGTTCGACGAGTACGGGTGCGCCGAGGTGGGTTCGATCGCGCATGACTGCGAGCACGGCAGCCTTCACGTGAACAGCGAGAATCTCCTCGTCGAAATTCTGACGGACGAGGGCGAAATCCGGAGCGAAGGCACGGGACGGCTCGTACTGACCGAGCTTCACAACCGCGCGCAGCCGCTGATCCGGTACGATTCGGGCGACTACGGCGAGCTCTCGTTCGCCCCCTGCGCCTGCGGGCGGGCGCTCCCGGTGCTCGAAAACGTGCACGGGCGGGCCTACGACACGGTGATCGGGCCCGAAGGGAGGCGCTACAACGCGGCCTTCTTCTCGTACATCTTCAAGGAAGTTCAGCTTCGCGGCGAAATGGTACGGCAGTTCCAGGTCATTCAGAACGATCGAGAGATCACGTTTCGGATCGTGCGCGGCGCCGACTACGACTCCTCATCCGAGGCGCTGCTCGCGCGCCTTCTCGCCGACGAGTTCGGTGACTATTTCGAGCCCCGCTTCGAGTACCCCGATTCGATCGAGCGGGAAAGCTCGGGCAAGCTCCGCCAGTTGAAGCGTGTTTCTCCGCCCGATCCGGTCTCGCAAGTCCTTGACTCCCCCTGACACGGGTGACATACTCCGCGCGAAAAATCAGGGAACACACTCATGAAACACGCCTTCTACTTAGGCGTCGTGCTGCTCGGAACCTGGCTGCTCTGGTCCGGGCACTACACGCCGCTGATCATATCGTTCGGTGTCGCTTCGTGCGCCGTGGTCGTCTGGATCACGCACCGCATGGATACGATCGATGACGAATCGGTGCCGCTCGAGCATGTCCTCGCCATCGCGATCTATCTGCCGTGGCTCTGCTGGCAGGTGATCCTGTCGAGCCTGGCGGTCGCACGCATCATCCTGTCTCCGAAGATCTCGATCGACCCCGGATTCGTGAATCCGAAGATGAGCCAGAAAACGGATCTCGGCGAAGTGATTCATGCGAACTCGATCACGCTGACGCCGGGCACGGTTTCCGTGGAGCTGCACGACCACGATATTCTGACGCACGCGCTCACGAAGAAGATGGCCGACGAATTGATGGAAGGGGCGATCGATCGCCGCGTCGACCGCATGGAGGGAGGCTCATGATCCCGTTCGCGATGATCGCGATTCTGGTTACGATGAGCATGACGCTGGTTCGCGCCTTTCGCGGTCCGTCTCTCTACGACCGCATCCTTTCGGTCAACTCGTTCGGCACGTCGACCGTGCTGTTTATCGTCGTGCACGGCTTTCTGAACGGTCGCCCCGAGTTTCTCGACCTGGCGATCGTCTACGGCCTTCTGAATTTCATCGGTACCGTCGCGGTCCTCAAGTTCTTCGGGCTTCGTGAATACGGATCCGACCGCGAGAAAGAAGAGACGAAGAAGCTGTGAGCGCCGTTCTTATTATAGTGAGCGACATCTGTCTCGTGGTCGGCGCGATCTTCTGCCTGATCGGGGCTCTCGGGATGCTCCGGCTGCCCGGCTTCTATACGCGCCTTCACGCGGCCGGCATGATCGACACCACGGGCGCCGGCTTTCTCGTCCTCGGGTTCATGATCAAAGCGGGCCTCTCGCTGATCACGATCAAGCTCATGTTCCTGCTCCTGTTTCTGTTGATCGCGAGTCCGACCGCGACGCACGCCCTCGCGAAGACCGCGTATCGGAACGGCCACGAGCCTTACAGGAAGGACGGTCCGTCATCGAGTTCCTGATCGACATCGCGGTTCTTCTTCTGCTGGCGTTCACGGCGATCGCGATTACGCGCCTTCGCAATCTCTTCGCCGCAGTCATGCTCGCCGGGCTCTACAGCCTGCTTTCCGCATGCTGGATGGTCGCGCTCGACGCCGTCGACGTGGCGTTCACCGAAGCCGCGGTCGGCGCCGGCGTGTCCACGGTCCTGATGCTCATGACGCTCGCCGTTACCGCGCGACGCGAAAAGGCGCCGAAGTTTTCGTTTTCGGCCTTTCTCGTCGTGGTCGTAACCGGGGGATTCCTGATTTACGGCACGTTCGACATGCCCGCCTGGGGCGACCCGGACGCGCCCGTGCACCAGCATGTGGCGCCGCGCTATCTTAACGAGTCGTACGAAGAAGTCGGCGTACCCAACGTCGTCACCTCCGTACTGGCAAGCTATCGCGGCTACGACACGCTCGGCGAAACCGTCGTGATCTTCACGGCCGGTCTCGGTGTCATGCTTCTCCTTCGCAAGCGGAAGAAGGAGGACGAGTTGTGAGGCACCATTCGATTCTTCGCGCGGTCACGAAGTTCTTTCTGCCGTACATCCTGCTGTTCGCGCTCTATACGCAGTTTCACGGAGACTACGGTCCGGGCGGCGGTTTCCAGGCGGGCGTGATCTTCGCCGCCGCCATCATTCTCTACGGTCTCATCTTCACGCCGAAGCTCGCGCGCAGAGTCGTTCCGTACCGGGCCGTGTACATCTTCATGGCGCTCGGCATTCTGCTTTACGCGGGCGTCGGCATCGCGACGATTCTTCTGGGCGGCAACTATCTCGATTACAACGCGCTCAACCATCATCACCCCGTGCACGGGCAGCATCTCGGCATCCTGCTCGTGGAGCTCGGTGTCGGAATCACGGTAGCCGCGGTCGTCATCTGCATCTACTACGCTTTCGCGGATCGGCTGGAGTCATGAACGAACAGTTCGGTCTTTTCAATTACTGGGTCGTCATCACGCTCATGATGACGGGTTTCTATATCCTGATCGCGCGCCAGAATCTCGTGAAGAAGCTGATCGGCCTCAACATTTTTCAGACGTCCGTGTTTCTGCTTTTCATCACGATGGGAAAGGTGCGCGGCGGAACGGCGCCGATCCTCGACAAGTCGATCGAGATTTACTCGAACCCGCTGCCGCACGTACTGATCCTGACCGCGATCGTCGTCGGGCTCGCGACCACGGCGCTCGGACTCGCGATCGTCGTGCGGATCGATCACGTCTATGAAACGATCGAAGAAGAAGAGATTCACGATCTCGAGCGGGGGATCAAGCGTTGATCGCGGAACACCCCGTCATTCAGGTTCTGATCCCGCTCCTCGGGGCGCCGCTCTGCGTGCTCGCCGCAAGAGGCGTGTTCGCTTACTGGGTCGCGCTCGCCTGTTCGCTCGCGTCGCTCTTCGTCGCGACGCGGCTGCTCACGTCCGTGATGGCGACCGGTCCCATCGTGTACGAACTGGGCGGATGGGCCGCGCCGTGGGGGATCGAGTACCGGATCGGTCCGCTCAACTCGTTCGTACTGCTGCTCGTGGCGCTTCTCGGCGCGCTCGTCATGCTGGCCGCGAAGAAGAGCGTCGATAGCGAAATCCCCCGCGAGCGTCGCCACTTCTTCTACGCCGCGATGATGCTCTGCCAGACGGGCCTGCTGGGCATCACGATCACGGGCGACGCGTTCAACGTGTTCGTGTTCCTCGAAATCGCCGCTCTCTCTTCCTATATATTGATCGCGATGGGCCATCAGAGGCGCGCGCTCTACGCTTCGTATCAGTACCTCATCATGGGCACGATCGGATCGACGTTCATCCTGATCAGCATCGGGCTCCTATACCAGATGACCGGCACGCTCAACATGGCCGACCTTGCCGCGCGGCTACCCGCCGTCGGCGATACGCGCACCGTTCTCATTTCCTTCGCGTTCTTCATGGTGGGCGTGAGCCTCAAGATGGCGCTCTTCCCGCTTCACATGTGGCTGCCGAACGCGTACACGTACGCCCCGTCCGCTGTCAGCGCGTTCCTCGCGGCGACAGCGACGAAAGTGGCCGTTTACGTGATGATCCGCTTTCTGTTCTCGATTTACGGGCCCGCGTTCGCGTTCGAAAAAATCGACGTTTCGCAGATTCTGGGAGCGCTCGCGCTCGTCGGCATCGTGCTGATGTCCGCCGCGGCGATCTTTCAGACCAACGTGAAGCGCCTGCTCGCGTATTCGAGCGTCGCGCAAATCGGATACATCGTTCTCGGCATCAGCTTCGCGAACGTGAACGGCCTTACCGGCGGTATCGTGCACCTCTTCAACCACGGCCTCATGAAGGGCGGACTCTTCCTCACCGTCGCGGCTGTCGTCTATCGCGTGGGATCCTCCGATCTGAATGCGTTTCGCGGCCTCGGCCGCTCGATGCCGATTACGATGTTTCTGTTCGTGCTGGGCGGACTCGGAATGATCGGCGTTCCGCTCACTGTGGGCTTCATCAGCAAGTGGTATCTGATTCTTGCGGCGATCGAAACCGGACACTGGCTCGCCGTCGCCCTCGTGCTTCTATCCTCGCTGCTCGCCGTGATCTACGTGTGGCGCGTGGTCGAGTTCGCCTACTTCCAGCCGCGCGACCGTTCCAGCGACCCGGTGGGGGAAGCGCCTCTATCGATGCTCGTGCCGACCGCGATTCTGGTGCTCGCCACGATCGTGTTCGGCGTCAGCACCGAATGGACGGTCGGCGTCGCGCGCGCCGCGGCCGTCTTTCTGCTGGGGGGTCACTCATGACCCACGAAATGACGCTGCTCGTCGCGCCGCTCGTGCCACTGATCGGCGCGGCGCTCGTCGGCCTGACCGGGCGCTCCCCGAACCTGCGCGAGACGGTTTCGGTCGTGACGGGCCTCGTTCTGCTCGCGCTCGTCGCTCCGCTCGCTCCCGCCGTCATGAACGGCGCGCGTCCGGAGGCCACGGTGCTCGAAGTGCTGCCCGGCCTTCCGATCGCGTTCGCGCTCGAACCGCTCGGCATGGTATTCGCGCTCGTCGCGTCCGGCCTCTGGATCGTGACCACGCTCTACGCGATCGGTTACATGCGCGCGCACGACGAACCGAGCCAGACGCGATTCTACGTGTGCTTCGCGCTCGCGATTTCCGCATCGGTCGGAATCGCGTTCGCCGCGAATCTCTTTACGCTCTTTATCTTCTACGAAGCGCTCACGCTTTCCACGTACCCGCTCGTTACTCACAGCCGGACCGCGGAGGCGATGCGTTCGGGCCGCGTCTATCTCGGCGTGCTCTTGACGACATCGATCAGCTTTCTGCTGCTCGCGGTCATCTGGACCTGGTTCCTGACGGGCACGCTCGACTTCACCCCAGGCGGAATTCTCGCGGGGAAAGCGGGCCCGATGACAATCGGCATTCTGCTCGCGCTCTTCGCGTTCGGCACGGGCAAGGCCGCTCTGATGCCTTTTCACAAGTGGCTGCCGGCGGCCATGGTGGCCCCGACGCCCGTCAGCGCTCTGCTGCATGCGGTAGCGGTCGTGAAGGCCGGCGTCTTTACGGTCATGAAGGTGATCGTCTACATCTTCGGACTCGATCTTCTGACCGAGACCGGCGCGAACGAGTGGCTGATCTACGTATCTTCCGGTACGATCGTGCTCGCTTCGCTGATCGCGATGACGAAGGACAACCTGAAGGCGCGGCTCGCGTATTCGACGATTTCGCAGCTTTCGTATATCGTGCTCGGCGCCGCGCTCGCGACGCAGGCCGCGATGATCGGCGGCAGCATGCACATCGCGATGCACGCTTTCGGAAAGATCACGCTCTTCTTCTGCGCCGGCGCGATTTACGTGGCGACGCACAAGAAGAACATCAGCGACATGGAAGGCCTGGGGCGCGCGATGCCGCTCACGTTCGCCGCGTTCTTCATCGGTTCGCTCTCCGTGATCGGCCTGCCGCCGTTAGGCGGCATGTGGAGCAAGTGGTTCCTCGTGCTCGGCGCCGCCGATGCGGGACGCATGATCCCGATCGTCGTGCTCATGGTGAGCTCGCTGCTGAACGTGGCGTACCTGCTGCCGATCCCGCTTCGCGCGTTCTTCCGCGCGCCGAAGGGGCTCGCCGCGGGTGAAACGCTGAAGTACGCGGAGGCGCCCGCTTTCTGCCTCGTCCCGCTCTGCGTGACGGCGCTCGGGTGTGTCGTGCTCTTCTTCTACGCGGATACGATCTATCGTCTGCTCGAAGGGATGGGATGATGAGCGAGAATCGTCAAAACGAAAAAACGTACTGGCTCGACAAGCCGGGGAGCCTGAAGCTGATCCTGCGCGGTCTTTACGTCACGTGCGCGGGGCTCTTCATCGCGGACTTCTTCTATCATCGCCATGTCGACCAGCCGATCGAGAAGCTCTTCGGGTTCTACGGAATCTACGGTTTCGTTTCGTGTGTGATTCTCGTACTGGTCGCGAAAGAGATGCGGAAGCTGCTCATTCGGAAGCCGGATTACTACGAACCGGAGGAAGACGGAATGCCGGCCGGGAACAGCGGTGAGAGCGGCGGGAAGGGCGGGGAGGCTCCGCATGAGTAATCTTCACCCGGCGCTCGTCTTCTTCGCGGGAGCGCTGCTCGTCGCCATGCTGCGCGGACGAACGCAGGCGCTCGCTGCGCTGCTCGTGCCGGTCGTGTCGGCCTGGAGCGCGTTCCAGCTCGCGCCGGGCACCGAGATCTCGATCTCGATATTCCAATACGAGTTGTTGCCGTTCCGCGTCGACAAGCTCAGCCTGCTCTTCAGTCATCTGTTTCATATCGCCGCATTCCTCACGCTGCTGTTCGCGTGGGAGGCGGGCGACCGGCTGCAGCGCGTTACGGGTCTGCTGTACGCGGGAAGTGCGCTGCTTGCATTATTTGCGGGCGATCTGATCACGCTCTTCATCGCGTGGGAACTGCTCGCGGTTACGTCCGTTTTTCTGATCTGGGCGCGCGGAACGGAACGAGCGAACCGATCGGGAATGCGCTACCTGATCATCCAGATCAGTTCGGGCGTCATTCTTCTGGCCGGCGCGATCATCTATTTTCGGGAAACGGGGTCGCTCGCATTCGGCGAGATCGGTACGGTGACGCTCGGCGGCAAGCTGATCCTGCTCGCATTCGGTATCAAAGCCGCGTTTCCGTTCCTCCACGCCTGGATGATCGACGCCTATCCCGAGGCGACCCCGGCCGGCGCGGTCTTCCTGAGTTCGTTCACGACGAAGACCGCGATCTACGCTCTCGCTCGCGCGTTCGCGGGCGAGGAGATCCTCATCTTTATCGGCGTCGTGATGGCGGCATTGCCGATCTTCTTTGCCGTGATCGAGAACGACCTCCGGCGGGTGCTCGCCTACAGCCTGAACAACCAGCTCGGGTTCATGGTCGTGGGCGTGGGTATCGGCACGCCGCTCGCATTGAACGGGACGGTTGCCCACGCGTTCTGCCATGTTCTTTACAAGTCCCTGCTCTTCATGTCGATGGGCGCGGTGCTCTATCGGGTCGGGCACGTCCGCGGTTCCGACCTGGGCGGCCTCTACAAGAGCATGCCGTTCACGGCCGTGTTCTGCATAATCGGCGCGGCGTCGATCTCGGCGTTTCCGCTCTTCTCGGGCTTTGTCAGCAAGTCGCTGATCGTCGCGGCCGTTCTTCACGAACATCACATTTTCGTCTGGATGGTCCTGTTGTTCGCGTCGGCCGGCGTCTTCCATCATGCGGGGATCAAGGTTCCGTTCTTCGCATTTTTCTCGCACGACTCGGGGATCCGCGTCAAAGAGGCGCCGAAGAGCATGCTGCTCGCGATGGGGATCGGCTCCGCGCTCTGCATCGGCCTCGGCTGCTTCCCGCAGTTCCTCTATGCGTTGCTGCCCTGGCCGGTTGATTACACGCCGTACACGGGGACACACGTTCTGACGCAGACGCAGCTTCTGTTCTTCAGCGCGCTCGCGTTCACGTGGCTGAAGCTCACGCATCTCTATCCTCCGGAGCTGCGCGCCGTGCATCTCGATGCTGACTGGATCTATCGACGCGCGCTTCCCGCGACGGCACGTGGCGTCGCGATGCTTGCCGAACGCGTGCGGCTGTTCGGCGAGGGAATCGCCCATTCGTTCGTGAGCGGTCTGCAGCAGGCGGGGCGCCATCATCTGGGGCCGGACGGCATCTTCGGCCGCACCTGGGCGACCGGAAGCATCGCGGTCTGGGTCGCCATTCTGCTCGTGATCTATCTGATCTTCGAATACGGCGCGTAGTGCACTGCGACGTGGCCGGTGTTCATGCGCGCGTGACGTTCTCCTCGCCTTCGCCCTGTCGGACC
>JABDJQ010000406.1 GCA_013002425.1 Gemmatimonadota bacterium | reverse complement strand
GAGTAGTTGAGCGCGAAGTCCGCGACGAGGTCGCTGCTGGTCGCGCTCGCCTGATGCACTTCGACCGCCAGTACGTTCTGCCCCGTCAGGAGCGCCGACTTGAACGCCGTGATATCGTTTGCCTCGTAGAAACCGCCTTCGTGAAGTCCGGCCAGTGTCGTGTAGTTGATGACGCCGCCCGGCAGGCTCCTGCGAAGCACTTCGGTTCCGTTCAGATACGCGACGAAACCGTCGTCGAAGTTCGCCTCGATCTCGAGAAACGTGACGTCCGGGAACGTGTCCGTGAACGTGAACTCGTGCCGGAAGTACGTTGTGGGGTACTTGGCGTTCGGGTTCGGGCCGAAGTCCGTCGGCGTTACGATGAACGATTCGCCGTAGCCGAGCGGCGCCGGTCCCGACGCCCAGCCCGCGTCACTGTAGGAGAGAGGGCGCCATGACGTGCCGAGATCCACGCCGCTGTCTTCGAAGTTCCAGGTCGACGCCCGCGGAATCAGGATGATCTGCGCGGCCGCGCCGGCGGCGGTCAGCATCGACAGGAGAATCAGCAGCGCGAGAGTCTGTATCGGTCGGGTCATTCGGATCCCTTTCGCGTGAAGGTCAGAGAGTCGGACAGCTGAAGTTCGAGTCGCGCGGCGAGCGCGCGATCGGAGTCGTTCCAGTCGTCGGGATGTTTCGTGTCGTACAGGCGTTCGAGCGCGTCCGTATGGTACGCGGCCGCTTCGAACACGCGGTTCAGATCGCGGTACAGGTCGCCCGTCAGCGCGAGGCCGGCCGGTGATTCACTGAATGCGCGGGGGAGAAGTGCCGCGCGCGCGAGTGCTTCGTCGTGGCGACCGGATCTTCTCGCGATATCGATCGCGCGAAAGACGAGAGTGGGCAGTTCGCCGAGTCTCTCGACGCCGCGGTCGAGCGCCGCCAGCGCCTCGCGCGGGTCGCCGGCAGCCTCATGCGCATCCGCTTCATATAGATAGTAGGAGGGAGGCGGTGACGCATGGCGTCCCTGCGCTCCGCGATACGCCTCCGCGGCCGCGGCCGGATCACCGCTCGCCGTTTCGATGCGCGCCAGGAGTTCGTACCCGCGATCCGAATCCGGCGCCGCGCGCAGGAACCGCGCGACCTGCGCGCGCGCGGCTTCTGTGTCGCCGCGGCCGAAATGCACTTCCGCCTCCGCGAGATCGAGCCACGCGTCATCGGGCGCCAGCGCCCGGATCTGCGCGAAATCCGCCATCGCGGCGTCCCACTCTTCATGCGCGCGGTACAGTTCCGCTCGTTTCCAGAGGATCTTCGTGTCATGGGGTCGTGTGCGGAGCGCTTCGGTCGCGTCCGCGATCAGAACGTCGATCTGGCCGTGCCCCCACGCCAGCGGGGCGAGGAGTACGAAGCCGATCGTCAAGGCAAGGCGTCGCATGCGCAGTTCTCCCGCGTACCAGGGTGTTCGAAATGCAAGGCGGGAGCGCTTCGCGATGGGGTATATAAAGATAGCGTGTGCCCGCGCCCTTCTCCAAACAGTTTCTCGTTTTCCATGCTTGTGTACTACTCAAATGTTTAGTATTCTCACTCCAACATCATGACCGAGCAAACACGACCCCCCCGCACTGCGCGGCCGGGAGCGCCGTTCGTTCCGCTCCATCTGCAGAGCCATTTTTCGCTGCTTCACGGAACCGCGTCCCTCGCGGAACTGGCGACCTGGCTCGAAGCCGAGGGGATCGAAGCCGCGGCGCTCGTCGATCGCAACAACGTTTACGGCGCCGTTTTCTGGCACGCCGCGATGGCGAAACTGCGCAGGCGCGCGATCACCGGCGCGGAAGTGGACGGCGCGTTCCGCGTGGACGGAGGGCGGCGGGGGGCATCGGATCAAGAGCAGCGGGCAGGCGCAGCGGCGAACACCGCACCATCAGATTCAGTTTCTTCACACTCCGCGCGACCGTCCGGCGCAATCACGT
>JABDJQ010000396.1 GCA_013002425.1 Gemmatimonadota bacterium | reverse complement strand
CCCTCGTCTTTGCCCAGGCCGCGGTGCAGCGCGAAGATGTCGAAGAGAAGTACAAATGGGACCTGACGCGGGTCTATGACTCGTCTGAGGCCTGGGATAAGGAATACGACGAAATCGTCTCCCTGATCCCGGAAGTCGAAGCGTTCAAAGGGAAGCTGGGCGACTCGCCCCAGGTGCTGCTCGGCTATCACAAGGCTGCGGAGCGCATGTCGTATCTCTTCGAACGCCTCTACGTGTACGCCGGTCAGTCGCATCACGTGAACATGGCCGACTCCGACAACAACGAGCGCTGGCAGAAGGCGCAGGGACTCGGCACGAAGATCTCGGCCGCGACCGCGTGGGTGCAGCCGGAAATGATCGCGCTCGGCCAGAAGAAGATCACGGGCTTCATGGAGAAGAGCGAAGACCTCGCCGTTTACCGCCACTACTATCACAACCTGTTTCGGACGGCCGCGCACATCCTGAGCGAAAAGGAAGAGCGCATCCTGAGCCTCGCGGGCGACGTGACCGCCGCGCCGCGGAATATCTTCGGACAGATGACGAACGCCGACCTCAAGTTCGGCACGTTCCTCGATTCCGAGGGGAACGAAGTCCAAATGACGCCGGCGCGTTACGGCACGTACATGGCGGATCCCGACCGGGCGACCCGCGAGCGCGCGTACAAGGTCTATTATGAAGGGTACAGCAAGTACGTGAACGCGAACGCGGCCGCGCTCGACGGCTCGATGAAGGGCGACTGGTTCATCGCGCAGGCGCGCGGCTTCGAATCGTGCGCCCAGCGCGCGACGTTCTCGGACAACGTGGAAGTGGAACTGCTCGAGAACCTGATCGAGACGGTGAACGCGAACATGGATCCGGTGTATCGCTACAACGCGATCCGCGCGCGCATCATGGAACTCGACACGCTGCAGCACTGGGACACCTACGTGCCGCTGATCCCCGACGTCGACGTCGAAATCCCGTACGAAGAAGCGGTCGAAATCGTCATGAACGGCCTCGTGCCGCTCGGCGAAGACTATCAGGAGGCGCTGCATACGGCGTTCAACTCGCGCTGGATCGACGTATACGAAAACGAAGGCAAGCGTTCGGGCGCGTACAGCTGGGGCGGTCAGGCGCTCGGCGGCCCGTACATGCTGCTGAACTACCAGGACAAGCTCGAGGACGTCTCGACGCTCGCGCACGAAATCGGCCACTCGCTGCACACGTGGTACTCGATGAACACGCAGCCGCAGGTTTACGCCGACTACACCACCTTCGTCGCCGAAGTCGCTTCCACGACGAACGAAGCGATCCTGCTGAACCACCTGCTGCGCAACGAGAAGGATCTCGACAAGAAGATCTTCCTGACGAACTTCTACATCAAGCAGATCATGGGCACCGTGTACACGCAAGTCATGTTCTCGGAGTTCGAGAAGACGGCGCACGAGCGCCTCGAGGCGGGGGAAGCGCTCTCGGTGAAGGCGCTGAACAAGATCTATCACGACCTCATCATGAAGCACGGCGGCCCGAAGACGCACTACGGCGAGGTGGCCGGCACGGGCTGGGGCCGCATCGGCCATTTCTATCGTAACTACTACGTTTACAAATACGCGACTTCGTACGCTGCTGCCACGGCCTTCGCGAAGAAGATCCTCGACGAGGAGCCCGGCGCGCTCGAGAAGTACCTCACGTTTCTCGAATCCGGTTCGAGTGACTATCCGGCCGAACTCCTGAAGACGGCGGGCGTCGATCTGACGACCCCCGGTCCGATTCAGGACACGTGCGACCTGCTTTCGCAGCTCGTGGACGACCTGGAAAGACTGCTCGCGGAAAAAGAGAATCGTTCGTAGTTCCCGTCCCGCCCGTTATGCAAGTAGCGGGCGGGATTTCGATCGAGGGTGAACGCCGGACTACCCCTGAACGACCGGCAAATCGTGCGGCGCTCCGCGTCGCGGAAAGGAAAACACCAATGGAGTACGCTATCATGCGACTGGTCGATTTCGTGGGCTGGCAGCAAGTTGAACTGCTGATGAACTTTCTGGCTCGTTTCGGCTGGGGCGCGTAAAGCAACTCTTTCGAACGTTTGAGATAGAAACGGCGCGTGCAGAAGAAAGGTCTCCCCGCTCACCGGAGTCGATCCGGTGGGAGGCTCCCCTCTTCCGTCACGCGCCGTTTTCTTTTGTCTTTCAGATAACACGCAATCTCTGTTCGCGAACCTCGTCGAAAACCTCGAAGATTGACGGGCGAAAAACCAATTGTACGTACTTGTCGGTCCTCTGTTTCTCTACTACGTTGATGATCGGCAGCGAAGATGACGAAGGTTTCAACCGGTCGCTCGCTGCCCGTTTGAACGAGCGAGCGGTGCGAAAATTTCGTCAGGGTTCGTGACCGGTCTCCCCAAGAACGACCGGCACATCCGGTGCTCGCAGGCACCGCGCTCAAAGAAAGGAGGCACGTCATGTTCACCGTGGCCGGACAGATCTTCGTTCCGTTGAGAGAAATGCTCAACCCGCTGGCTGATCATCTCAGCTACTTTGCGGAATATCTCATTCCCATCCTGTAGTGCGGGATTGTGAATTCTCAAACGGACAAAGAGGAACAAACGGCGCGTACGAGCGGATGCAGTCATCCGCATACCGGACCCCATGCCCGGTAAGAGTCTCCCGGACTCCTGTACGCGCCGCTTGGATAGTATCGCGGAGGG
>JABDJQ010000394.1 GCA_013002425.1 Gemmatimonadota bacterium | reverse complement strand
CGCTTACTCCTGACGCGGTTTCAACTGCGTGAGAACGAGAAGCACCTCGCCCCGGTCGAACTTGTTCGGGGAAGGATCCGCATACGGGTCTTCGGCCGACGGGAAACCCGTGAACCGGCTCGTATTGTACTCCGCCCACGACGGGTTCGGGTAGAGCGGGATCGCGGGGACTTCCTGCACGAAGGTCCGCTGCATGGCGTCGCTCAGCCGTCTCTGCTCGTCGGGGTCCGCCGCGACTTCGAACGCCGCGAGCGCGGCGTCGGCATCCGCACTCGCAAAGCGATGCCAGTTCCCGTGTGACGTAGCCCCTTCGGGCTTCACCGTGTCCGATGACATGAGCCACTTGTAGAATTCGTACGGGGTCGGGCCTTCGAACGACCAGCCGATGCTGAGGTCGAACTCTCCCTTCTGCACTTTCTGGAACCAGGCGCCGAAGTCGAACAGCTTGACCGAAGCGTCGATCCCCACTTCCCGCAGCGCGCGCGCGATGACCTGCGAGGCGCGCACCCAGTCGGACCAGCCCGAAACGCAGATCACCTGATACTCCCACGGCGATCCGTCGGGAAGAAGGCGGATTCCGTCTTCGCCCCGGGCGAAACCGGCGGCGTCGAGCAACTCGTTCGCGCGGGCGGGATCGTGCTTCATCCATTCCGCGGAGGCGCCGATCTCCTCGTTATGCCACGCCACATACGCATCGCTCAGCGCGGTGCCGTCACAGGGGCGCGAGTAGCGATACGCGGCGACATCGACGAGCAGCTCGCGATCGATCGCCATGCTGAGCGCCTTGCGGACGTCGACGCGGTCGAACGGCGCGCGCGCCGTATTGGCGTAGAGAAACACGGTGGTGCCCGTCAGCGGGAACCAGTATTCGTGGAACTCCGGATCCCGCGCGACGTATGCGCGATCGATCGCCGGAATGAAGTTCGCGGCCCAGTCGACTTCGTCGAAGATCAGGGCCATGTTCGCGCGGTCGTTCGAAGAGTAGGCGGGGAATCGGAGGGCTTCGACCTTCGGAAGTCCCTCCTGCCAGTAGTTCGGATTCTTCCCGAGTTCCCAGACCTGATTCCGAAAGAAACGCACTTCCGTGAACGGGCCGGTGGCCACCGGGTCTTCGTTCGTGAACGCGATGGGGTCTTCGACCTGACTCCAGACATGTTCGGGCACGATCTGCTGCGCGAGCACGTCGAATCCGCCCGGAATGTAAACGCGCTGGAAAGCGAAGTCGACCGTGCGCTCGTCGACGAGCGTCACGTCCGCGAGGAAGTCCCAGAGGCGGCGGCGATCGAGCCCTTCGTTGTCGCGCAGCAGCGAGAACGTGAACGCGATGTCGGCCGCGGTGAACGGGCGTCCGTCCGACCACTCGACACCTTCGCGCGACGTGATCCGGAGCACGCGGTTCTCTTCACGCCACTCGTAGTCTATGGCGAGCCAGGGGACCATCTCGGCGGTCACGCTGTTGAAGACGTAAAGGGGTTCGTAAATACCGGCGAGGGTCGGCCAGCGGGGCGACGTTGCCGGCGTCAGCGGATTGAAGTTGCGCACCCAGGACGCCTGCTGTTCCATCGAGATCACGAGCACGCCGTCGGGCGCGCGGGGAACGTCGCGGGCGCAGTGAAGGGCGAACAGTGCGGCCAGAAGGATCGGGACAGAACGGAGCGAGAGGATTCGGGGAACGCGCAGACTCATTGATTCCCCTGGTAGACACGCACGTAGTCGACGAGCATGGTCTGCGGGAACACCGTCGTTTCGTCGGGTGGTCCCGGCCAGTTTCCGCCGACCGCGAGGTTCAAGATGATGAAAAACGGACTCTTGTTGAATACCCAGTCCGCCGGCGTCGGAACATCACGATCGTCGATCGCCAGATAACGCTCGCCATCCACGATCCAGATGATCCGGTCGTCGGACC
>JABDJQ010000377.1 GCA_013002425.1 Gemmatimonadota bacterium | reverse complement strand
CGTCCGACTCGTTCGTGGCCCTTCCCTCGCGGGAGAGAGCTTCTTCGTGAATGCAGATACCGCGGAGAAACACCGGCTCGCCGTTCAGCAGGATTTCGGAGCCGCGGGTTTTGACCGTGCGAAATCCGACGCGATCCGTGAGCGCGTCTTCTTCGCTCGTCACGACCACGTCGTAAAGCCGGGGGTTCTCGGGCGACCATCGCTCGATGCGGTCGTCGGCGTCGATCACGATGGTCGCGTAACCCTGTTCGTCCGTCTGCTCTTCGCGGGAAAGCGAGAGTTCGTCAATCGCGAGCTGGACGCGCGCGCCGTCCGATGCCGGTCCGTCGAGACGAATGCGAGCTGTCGCGCGCGGAGGGTCGAGAGAGATTGCGAGGTCGCGAACGAAAGTCGCCGGCGTTTCCACGAGGCGCACGTTTCTCGTGAGTCCCCCGTAGTTCCACCAGTCGGTGTTCATGGCGGGAACGCCATCGGGCCGGCGTTCGTTGTTCACCCGCACGGTCACATCGTTCGCGCCGTCGCGGAGCACGTCGGTGACTTCGAAATGGAAGGGGGTGAAACCGACGGCGTGGTCGCCGACTTTCGAGCCGTTTACCCAGACCGTCGCTCTCTTGTTCGCGCCTCCGAAGCAGAGGAAATAGCGCCGGTCGGGACGAGGCGTGGCCTCGAACGCGCGTCGATACCAGACGGTTCCTTCGTAGAAAAACAGATCCTCGCGCTGCGAGTTCCAGTCGCCCGGGACGCGCAGGGTTTCGTCATCGGTGAAGTTCCATTCTTCGGTGTCCGTCGGTTCGGAGGGCCCTGCCGAACTCCAGAAGCCGTTCTCACGGGGGCGCGAGAGGTAGTCGATCGACCCCGTATCGTAAGGATCGATGACGATCTGCCAGTCGCCGTCGAGCAGGGTTCCGGTCCGGGCGGCGACATTCGTCAGCATGTCCGGAGAGGCTGCGTGGGCGGCAAGGCAGGTGCCGAGCATGGCAATGACGATCGCGAGCTTCATGATTCGTGCACTCCGGGGGTCATTGTACCCGCACCGGTGTTGCGCGGCTCCCCTTTTTTCCGAGCGTACGCCGAGACGGTGAGTACGATTTTTACCTGGCTTCATCATGGCGCACAGGGAGTTCCTTCCGGCTCGACAGCTTCGTACCGGGACCCCTTCCTTGTGGGGTAAAATATTGCTATCCTCGTCGCATGGCTCCTCCCAGTCCTCCCCCTGACGACCAGGACCGCACGCTCCCCCATGACAGCGACCGTACCCTACCGTCCGACTCAGACCGCACGCTTCCGTCCGACCCGTGCACGATCCCGTCGGGTGACAGCGCGCCCGGGCAAGTTCCAGCCGCCGCCACTCCTACCTCCATCGGCAACTACACCATCCTCGGCAAGCTCGGCGAGGGCGGCATGGGCGTCGTTTACGAGGCGGAGCAGCGGAATCCGCACCGCAAAGTCGCGCTCAAGGTCGTGCGGGGCGGGCACTTCGTCGACGAGGTTTCGATCAGGATGTTCCAGCGGGAAGCGGAAACGCTGGGCCGCCTGAGGCACCCGGGGATCGGGGCGATCTACGAGTCGGGCCGCACGGACGAGGGGCAGCACTTCTTCGCGATGGAACTGGTGCGGGGGGCGACGCTCGACACCTATACAATAGAGAACGATCCATCCGTCTCGGATCGTCTCGCTCTCTTCCGCAGGATCTGCGACGCCGTCAACTACGCGCATCAGCGTGGCGTGATCCATCGCGACCTGAAGCCTTCGAACATCGTGATCGACGAGGATGGCGCTCCGAAGATTCTCGACTTCGGCCTCGCCCGCATCATCGATACGGACGCGCCGGCCGCGAGCATGGCGACGGAAGTGGGCGCGATCAAGGGAACCCTTCCTTACATGAGCCCCGAGCAGGCGCGCGGCAATCCGGGCGAGATCGATCTGCGAACAGACGTCTATTCGCTCGGCGTGATTCTCTACGAACTCCTGACCGGCGCGCGGCCTTACGACACGAACAAGAGCTCGATTCTCGAAGCGGTCCGCGTGATCGCGGAAGACTCGCCATCGCCGTTCGGTTCGGCCACGAACAGCAGCGCGAGCGCGCACGTTCTGCCGGCCGGACTCGCCGGCGGCGAACTCGAAACGATCACGCGCAAAGCGCTCGACAAGGACCCGTCCCACCGCTACCAGTCGGCCGCCGCGCTTTCCGACGACATCGAACGGCATCTCACGAACCAGCCGATCCTGGCGCGCCCGCCGAGCACGATCTACCAGCTCAGGAAACTGGTCGCGCGCAACAAGCTGCCCTTCGCGTTTGCCGGCACGCTCGTTCTGCTGCTGATCGGTTTCGGCGTCTGGATGAGCGTGCTCTTCACGCGTGCCGAAATGGCGCGCCACGAGTCCGAAGCGGTCACCGATTTCCTTTCCGACATGCTGGCTGCGGTCGATCCGGGCGAGGCGGGTCGGGACGTGACAGTTCGCGAGGTGCTTGACGAGGGGGCGAAGACGATCGACGCGAAGTTCGAGGGGCAGCCGCTTGTACAGGCCCGGCTCATGGCGACGATGGGAGATGTCTACACGAAGCTCGGATTGTTCGAAGAGGCCCGGCCGCTGCTGGATGAGGTGCTCGCGATCCGGGAGACGGAGCTTTCTCCCGATGACCCGGACGTGGCAGCCGGCCTGACCGGCGTGGCTTTCGTGCGGAAGAGCATCGGTGACTATGATGGCGCGCGTCCGCTCTACGAGCGCGCGCTGGCGATCCGCGAGAAAACGCTGGGGCCCGACCATCCGGACGTGGCGGCCAGCCTCAGCAATCTGGCGAGCCTGCATTCCGACATCGGAGACTTTACGGGCGCCCGTGAACGGCTGGAGCGCGGTCTCGCGATTCAGGAGAAGAATCTCGGTCCCGATCACCCGGAGGTGGCGACGATCCTGCTGGGCCTGGCGCGCGTGGACCTGGCGATCGGGGATCTCGCGGCGGCGCGGTCGTGGATCGAGCGCGCGATTGCCGTCCGGGAGAGGACGCTCGGGCCCGATCATCCGGATCTGGCGCTGCCCCTCGGCAATCTCGCGATCGTGCTCGCGCAGACCGATGACCTCCCGGGCGCTGTGCGGCTTCTCGAGCGCGTGATCCCGATCGAGGAGGAAGCCTTCGGGCCCGACCACCCGCGCGTGGCTCTCACGCTGCACAAC
>JABDJQ010000375.1 GCA_013002425.1 Gemmatimonadota bacterium | reverse complement strand
GGTCCGACTGGGTGCGCGCCTCGCAGGTCATCGCGCGCGCGCTGCGGGAAGTGGGGATCGACGCTTCGGTCAAGCTGTTCGACTTCGGCGCGTGGTTCCAGAAAGTGCAGAAGGGTGAGTTCGACCTCAGCATCGGATGGTCGTTCGAAGGCCCGACGCCGTACGAATTCTACAAGTGGCTCATGTCTTCGGATACCGTGATGCCCGAAGGAGAGACATCGCACGGGAACTGGCACCGGTTCGCGAGCGCCGACGCGGATGCCGCGCTTTCGGCGTTCGAAGTCGCGGCGGATCCGGACGAACAGAGACGCCTGAGCGACGAGATGCAGCGGACCTTCGTGCAGGAAGTCCCGGCGATCCCGCTCTACCCGAATCCGTCGTGGGCGGAGTACAATACGAGTCGATTCGTCGGATTTCCGTCGGCCGACAATCCGTACGCGGATCCGTCGCCGAACAAATTCGACCGGGGCGAAGTGCTTCTCGTGCTCACCCATTTGAAACCGCGACAGGAGTAAGCGTTGGTTTACATCTTCCAGCGTCTGGCCTTTTACGCCCTTGCGGCCTGGGTGGCGCTCACGCTCAATTTCTTTCTGCCGCGCCTCATGCCGGGCGATCCCGCGACGGCTCTCGTCGCGCGCCTGCAGGGGCGGCTCGCGCCGGGGGCGCTCGAAGCGCTGCGCGAGACGTTCGGTCTGACCGACGCGCCGCTCATCAGCCAGTACTTCATGTATCTGAGCCACGTATTGCGGGGCGACTTCGGGATCTCGGTGGCGTATTTCCCAGCCCCGGTTTCGGAGGTCATCGGTACCGGGCTGATCTGGACCATTTTCCTGGCAGGCACGGCGGTGCTGATCAGCTTCGCGATCGGTACGCTTCTGGGGGTCATGGCAGCCTGGTGGCGGGGGAGCTGGCTGGACACGATTCTGCCGCCCAGCCTCGTGTTTCTGGGCGCGTTTCCGTATTTCTGGCTGGCCATGCTGGCGCTCTATGCGCTCGGTTTCACGCTCGGATGGTTCCCATTGGGCCACGCTTACGGCGATGACCTCACACCTGGCTTTAACTGGCTCTTCCTGAGCGACGTCGTGCGCCACGGGGCGCTTCCGATCGGGACCGTGGTGCTGGCGACTCTCGGCGGTTGGCTCCTTTCCATGCGAAACACCATGGTGAGCATTCTGGGCTCCGACTACGTGAATCTTGCGCGCGCGAAAGGGTTGCCGCCGTCGCGCGTCGTGCTTCGCTACGCCGCAAGAAACGCGCTGCTTCCGAGCGTGACCGGCTTCGGCATGGCGCTCGGCTTCGTGCTGGGCGGCTCGCTGCTGACGGAGATCGTTTTCTCGTACCCGGGACAGGGGTACCTGCTCGTGCAGGCCGTTCGTAACCAGGACTACCCGCTCATGCAGGGGATCTTCCTCGTGATCACGCTCGCCGTTCTCGGCGCGAACTGGCTCGTCGACATCGTCTATCTCTGGCTCGATCCCCGCACGCGGGAGTCGGGCGGATGAGCGGCGGCGCTGAAAAGACGACCGGCATCGGGATCTGGGTGGAAGCGATCCGGCGTGACCGTAAGGCTACGATCGGGGCCGTTATTCTCGCCCTTTTCGTTCTGCTGGCCGTGGTCGGCCCGTTCGTGGCCGAGGATCCGGACGAGCTCGTCGGCGTTCCGCTTCAGCCGCCGTCCATGCAGCACTGGCTCGGCACCACCGGACAGGGGCAGGACGTACTGGCGCAGCTTCTCGTGGGAAGCCGCACGTCCCTGCTGATCGGCTTCAGCGTCGGCATTTCCGTCGTGCTCATCGGGGCCCTGATCGGGGTGACCGCGGGATACTTCGGCGGCCGTATCGATGCGCTGCTGACTCTTCTCTTCAACGTCTTTCTGGTGATTCCGGGGCTGCCGCTTGCCATCATCATCGCCGCCTATCTTCCGGCCGGTCCCTTCACGATCATGTTCGTTCTGATCGTTACGGGATGGGCGTGGAACGCGCGCGTTCTCCGCGCGCAGACACTCGCGCAGCGGAAGCGTGATTTCGTTTTCGCCTCGGTCGTCGCCGGCGAGTCCAGCTTCCGGATCGTGACGCGCGAGATTCTGCCGACGATGACTTCGCTTCTCGTATCGCAGGTCATCGGGGGAACGGTTTACGCGATCGGCGCGCAGGTCGGCCTCGAGTACCTGGGACTCGGCGATGTCTCCGCGTTCACCTGGGGAACGAACCTCTACTGGGCCCAGAACGATTCGGCTCTCCTGACAGGCGCCTGGTGGACGTTCGTCCCGACGGGAATCTGTGTGGCCCTCGTAGGGTTCGGTCTCACCATGCTGAACTCGGGCTTCGACGAAATCACGAATCCGAGACTCGGCCTGGAGCGTTCGTGGCGCGCGTATCTCCTCTCGAAGGGGAGAAAACCGCAGAGATCCACCCCCGTGGTACTGGAGGGGACCCGTGACTGAGAGCCTGCTTACGATCCGCGATTTCTGCGTCGACTACGTTACGGACGAGGGCCGCGTACGCGCGATCGACGACGTTTCGCTCGATGTGAAGCGCGGCGAGATCCTCGGAATCGCGGGGGAGTCGGGAAGCGGCAAGACCACGCTGGTCCAGGCTCTGCTGCGCATTCTGCCGCCGCCCGCGGTGATTTCACGCGGCGAGATCATGTTCGAGGGTAAGGACATTCTCGCGCTCGAGGAAGAGGAACTGCGCGCGATGCGATGGGGACGCATTTCGATGGTGTTTCAGAGTGCGATGGACTCGCTGAACCCCGTTGTCACGATCGGCGAGCAGATCGAAGATACGTTCCGCGCCCACAACGCCAAAGGGGGGCGTGACCGCGCGGCCGAGCTTCTCGACATGGTCGGGATCCCGGGCGACCGCGTCGACAGCTACGCGCATCAGTTGTCGGGCGGGATGCGGCAGCGCGTCGGGATTGCGCTCGCTCTCGCGCTCGAACCTTCGCTGGTGATTCTGGACGAGCCGACCACGGCTCTCGACGTGATCGTGGAACGGGAGATCCTGCAGGAGGTGCGCCAGCTGCAGCGGAAGCTCGGCTTCTCCGTGCTGTTCATCACGCACGATCTCGCGCGCATGCTCCAGGTTTCGGATCGTGTCGCGATCTTCTATGCCGCGAGACTGGCGGAGATCGGACCCACGAACGAGCTGCGTTCGAACGCGCGCCATCCGTACACGCGCGGTCTTCTGAAGGCCTTTCCTCCGATCGGATCGGGGACGGAAGCGCGCGATGCCCACAGCATTCCCGGTTCCCCGCCGAGTCTGCGTAACCCGCCGACCGGGTGCCGTTTCCATCCGCGATGCGATCAGGCGAGGCCCGAATGCGCGGCACGGGAGCCGCATCAGACCACGCTCTCGGAAGGGCACAAGGCCGACTGCATTCTGACGGACTGAGCTGCACGCGCGGCCCCGCTCGATTCCTCGACACGCCAGGTTCCGGTAACGAAGAAAGGGGCGCAGCATTCGCCGCGCCCCCCGGATACAATCGATTCTGTTACCGCTGCTCAGATCGCGAAGTGAAGGTACGTCTTGAACTCCCATTCGACGCCCAGTTCTCCCGGCGCGAGGGGATCGCAAACGACCTCCCCGGTCGGTCCGGCGATCTCCTCGGGGCAGTAGCGGGGCGAGTTGGAATCGAGCGTGCGGTACTTGCCCGCGATCCCGACCATCGTCTGCGGCTCCCACCAGACCGGCATGCCGAGCGTGTAGGCGACATCGGCGAACAGCTGCAGCGGGAAAGTCAGGTTGAAGTCCCGGTGGTAGTCGTACGGTCCGTAATCGTTCCAGAGCGCTTTCGTTTCGATTTTGACACTGTGAAGGTCGAGGCGAAAATCACCGCCGCCCCATTTGATCTTGCGCTGGTCGTCGCCGACAGGCTCTTTCGTTCCGCCGTACATGTGCGCCACGATCCGCGCGTTCGTGCTCAGGCGTGACAGAACCCTGGCGTGGATGTCCCATAGATCGCGTTTCGGCGTAGAGGCGGGAAACGCGAAGGTCGTCGCCCCGTCCTCGAGAAACGCGATCGCGGCGTCCTGCGTCGAGAGGTTGTGGTAGTGGACGAATCGGAGGCTCCACGCAAGCCGCGCGTCTTCCTTGAAAATGCTGTCCCACTGCCACTGCCACGTCGCCGGTGTCGGGTCGTACGCGATCAGGATCTCGGTTCCGAACCTCTCGCGATTCGCGCGGACGGCGAACGGGTCGTCGTCGATGTTGCGG
>JABDJQ010000347.1 GCA_013002425.1 Gemmatimonadota bacterium | reverse complement strand
AGCTACTACGCCGAATTCATTCCCGAGGGGCTGATCTGGCAGTTTACCGATCACGAGAAGCAGTTCGCCTACTGGATCGTCGAGATGCACGGCTCGAAAGGCCAGGTGGTCTGGACGGAGAGCAAAGGGAGCTCGTCCTTCGGCAGCGACGGCGACCAGGTGGCTTACCAGCGTACTCTCTTGATACGCGAAGCATACGAAGGCGGGCAGGATCACGTGCGCCAGGTGTGGCAGTTCTCCGAGAATCCCCTCTGGGAAGGGGGCGATCTCGTCATCATTTCGGAGATACTGACAGCGCTCGAGATGCGGAAAGAGGGCGAGTCGATCGGGTTCTACGATCCCGACACGGACAAACGAATCGGCCCGTTTCTGGAGATCGTCGCGCGCGACATGGACGGCAGGGAAATCACTCTCGAGCCTTCCCTCGACGAGAAGACCGTCAGAATCACGATACCGGCCGGATGGCTCTACCAGATCGGGGCCATCGGCGCCACACCCTGATCCCGCGAGCCGGCGTTCTTCCCTTTTCGAATCAAACGTGCGGATAGGTTGCCGTTCCGGCCCCTTCGCATCGCCCTTCCCAGAGCAGTCTCACGAGATCGCCGGGTCCGTTTACCACGAACAGCTCGTTCGCCTTCCCTTCGCTCTTCACCCGGTCGGGACTCCAGTCGTCGAGCAGCAGTCCGTTCGCGCGTGACACGACTTCGGCCGGGATCGCCACGTCCCAGCCGGGCGCTTCGGCCGCAATCACCCGCGCGATGTCCTGGCCGCAGAGCAGGCCCGCCACGTTGATGGCGCGTCCGAGAAAGTCGTTCGCCACGGGGATTACGCGCAGTTCCATCCCGGTTCGTTCCGCCAGCCGCGCCACCATGCCTTCGAGCGTCTTCGCGAAAAGCGTTCCCGTGACGATGGCGAGTTTCTTCGTGATCGGGGTGCGATGAGAGACGGCGGTCAGCGCCTTCTCGAATTCGTTCGTGAACGAACGGATCATGCCGATTCCGTCTTCGTACTGATCGAACGCCTCGTAATATTCGGAATCGGGGAGCGGCCGTTCGGCCTTCAGGAAGAACTCGTCCCCCGGCCACACGAAGCGCGTTCCCTTCTCCTTCAGAAGCCGTTCCTGATGCTCGTGAATCTGGTCGAGCACCCGGCCCGCGACTTCTTTCGTCACGGGGCTGAGCAGCGGATTCGCGTCCCGGTGCGCGGAAAGGCCGAGCGGAACGACCGCGATCGCCTTCATGCCCGGGTGATACCCCGCAAGCACTTCGATCGTTTCATCGAGAATCGCGCCGTCGTTCACTTTCGGGCAGAGGACGATCTGGCCGTACAGCTCGATGCCGCCGCCGAGGAGAGTCTCGATCGTCGGAATGAGCTCCCGCTTCGGCGGGCGCCCCAGGATCTTCGCGCGGACTTCGGGATCCACGGAGTGTATCGATACGTAGAGGGGCGAGAGACGCTGCTCGAAGATACGCTCGATGTCGCGATCCTTGAGCGTATTCAGCGTCATATAGTTCCCGTGCAGGAAAGAGAGGCGATAATCTTCGTCTTTGACCTTGAGGGAGCTCCGGACGCCGTCGGGCAGCTGATCGATGAAACAGAAGATGCAGGCGCTGCCGCAGACCTTGGTCTTGATCTCTTCGAACGTGATGCCCCGGAGAGGGTATCGCTGTTCGGGGAGCGTCAGTTCGAGCGATTCCCCGGTGCGCTGGATATTCAGCGTGACGTCGCCGGGCGTAGCGGCGTGAAACCGGATGTCGAGGTGGTCGTCGACTTTACGGCCGTTCACCTCGATCAGGCGGTCGCCCGCCAGAATCCCGCCGAGCTGGCCGGGAGACCCCGGTTTTACTTCTTCTACCAGGACGCCGCGCGCCATAGCCTTCCATCCCTTCGATTCCGCTCACGTTGTGCACCTTATTGTAGGGCCCGCCTGCCCCGAGAGCAAACGGAGACAACTCTCGTCCGCGAGACGCGATCTGCAATTCCACCGGGCTGCTTTTGCAACGGGGGCCGGAAAAATTCAACCGTCCTGGCCCCTGGGCGGGCAGGGGCGCGCGGAGGAGCGGGATGCGCAGAAATCGTACACCGGGGAACTCCTTTTCTGACTACGACTTAGCGGATTCCCGGTTCAGATTTTCAGAAGGCGCTCTCTTGGCCTGAGGGTTGCTTCAAACACTCTCCGGAGACAACAAGGACACAACTGTCATTCGGTGTGCAGAGCACGCATCCTCAGGAGGAAACAACATGAAGCTCGGACGTCTTTTGATCGTACTTACACTGATTTTCACGCTCGTAGGACCGCAGGTCGCGCTCGCCGGTTTCGGCGGGACGTACTCGGTCTCCCAATCATCCACGCCGGCCGTGGAGCAGTCGGTGGACAATGAAGTGACGACGCAGTCGGACAACCAGGACCGTCGCGGTCGCATGTCTTTCCTTGGCGGCGCGAACATCTTCTGGTGGCAGTACATCTCCTTCCTGCGCTATCTCGGCCGCTGGTAAACAGCGTCCCGAAAACGGTGCGGAAAGAAGAGAGGGGTGAATCCACGCGATTCACCCCTCTTTCGTTATCCGTGCGAATGGAGCGCTCTATTTGACGAGCATCATCTTCCTGGTCTTCGAGAACGTGTTCGACTTCAGTTTGTAGAAGTAGAGCCCGGACGAGACGCTCCGTCCCGCATCGTTCGTTCCGTTCCAGAGCACTTCGTGCCGCCCCGTCGCCTCCACTTCATCGACAAGCGTCTTCACGAGCCGACCCGTCACGTCGAACACCTCGAGGGTGACAGGACTCCTCCGCGGAAGTTCGTAGGCGATCCGCGTTACGGGATTGAACGGGTTCGGCCGGTTCTCCTCGAGTTTGTAGACCATGGGCGCCGTGCCGGGGGCATCGTCGCTCGCGCCGTCGACCGAAGTCGCGATACTCGCCGGGATCAGCAGCCGGACATCGTCGACCGCCGCGTGCACGCGCGTCGGATCGCCCGTGTCGCGCGCGACGAAACGGAACTGCACCGAGTCGATCGAGCCGAAGAGCGCGCCGAGATCGACCTCGACCTCCACCCAGGATTCGGAACCGCTTCCGACATGTTCGATCGGCGTCCAGCTCGCGCCGCCGTCATCGGAAGCGTCCGCGTCCCAGTACTCATCGAGAGTCTGCAGAACGCCGGTCGCGTCATAGTTGTTCGAGTACCAGCGCCGGTACTTCGCGATTACGCTGGCCGCGCCGTTCAGCTGATAGGCCGGCGAGTAGAGTGTCGTCTTTCCGTTGCGTACGTTGCCCGTGTTCCCGGTAACGAAGCAGTTCGTCCCTTCGGGCGAGGCGTCGTCTTCGGGGCGTGTGTCGTTCCCCACCGGATCGTCGTTGATCCAGATTCCCTTCGTCGCGTCGTCCGACGGATCGCCGAGTGTCCATCCGCCGAGTGACTCGCAATCGTCGTAGACGAGTGCGACATCATAAGCGTGCGGCGCGGTCGCCGCGTTCGTCGGACTGAAGCCCTGATTGAACGACGAGTCGGCCGCGTCGATGAAGTACTCGACAACCGCGCCCTCGGCGGCCGCGGGGATGTCGGCCGAGTACTCGTCCGTACCGCCCGTGGGCGTCATGGGAACCGTCGTGTAGCTGCCGCCGTCCACTCGGTAATGGAGCGCCACCGAAGCAGGATCGATCCCGCCGGAGAGAGAGACCGCCGTCGCCACGACAGTGCGCGGGTTCAGATCGTCGGTCGTCGCGTTCAGGCCCGCGTGGGTGATGTGCACGCCCTGCGTGATGGTCGGTACGGAGAATCCGATCTCGGTCGCGGCGCCGGAAAGCTCCGTGAAGTTCGGCGTTCCGTTGTCGAGATTGCCGTCGTCGTCATCGTAGATGAAGAACCAGGTGACCTGATCCTGCATGTTCGAGGGCTTTCCGCTCTTCCTGCTGAAATGCCAGAGATACGGCATGATCGAGTCCGTGTAGGTCTCGCCGTAGGTCGTAATCATCCGGTTCCGGAACTCCCACACGAAGCCGGAAATGAACTGCCCGTCGTGATGGCTCCCGCCGGTCGTGTCGGCCGGATACGTTTCGCCCATGTTCGCCGAACGAATCCCGATATTGCAGGAGCCGTTGTTGAATCCGATCCCCAGAGTCGGCCGCGGCAGAACCACGAGCGTCGCGACGTCCGCGTTTCCTTCCGACTGCGGACCGGAGAAAGGCATGCCCGCATAGGTCCACTGATTGATCCCGTGGCCGTACTCGTGGTAGATGACGTCGCCGAGCCACCCCGTGTTCGCGTACTGGACGCTCTGGAGGCAGTAGTTCGTGGACCACCCGTCCCACCACGCGTTGCCGGGGCAGAAACCGTCCTCCCGTTCGATGTTGAGAGGCATCTGATAGTCGTTGGCCGTGAGCGCGGGGTCGACGGTTTCGATCATGTCGCGCACCTGCCAGTGTCCACGCCAGACATCGCGCTCGGATTGCAGCGAGTTGCTGTCGTCCCAGCGGAAGTCGAGCGTGTCTCCCGGGTACCACGGGAACGTATCTGTCGATGCCGTGCCCCCGATGCGAAACTCACGGAAGAACGGGCCGCGGAACTCGGTCGAAATCAGTACGGTATCCGTGCCGACGTCGGGGATCACGAAACTGCCGTTCTCGTCGGTGTTCGCGCCGACGCCTGAAGGGATGCGGATATTGATGTTCTTGAGAGGCAGATCCGATTCGCCGTCGCAGTAGCCGGGCTCCTCGATGTCACCGCGTACGGTGCCGATCACGTCGAGCCTCTCGTACATGTTTTCACGCGCGTAGATTTCGCCCGTGTTCGCGTCGATCCAGTGCCGCCATCCGCCGAACGGCTCCTGCGTGTGCACGATGACTTTCCATGTAGGGCGATATTCGTAGGAGCCGCCCGATCGGACCGGCTGAATCAGGAACTCCGGTTCTTCACGCATGAAGTCCCGGCCGTCCATGAAGAACATGTTGTTCTTCGCAATCGCCACGGCTTCGTTTTCGTCGATCACGTTGACGAGATCGGCCGTCACGTTCGGGTGAAGATCCGACCCGATCGCGTAAACGCGACCTTCTTCGGTCATGACGACGTGCGCCCGCCCGCCGTGCACATAGATGCCTTCGTACGACTCCGGGAATACGACCGACCACTTGCCTTCTTTGTGAGTGACGTGCGGGGCGCCGAGGCGCTCCGGGTCGATCATCAGGATGTCCGCATGCTCACCGAGGAACGAGCGCGACAGTTCTTCCGCACGCGCTTCGCTCTCCACGCGGGCAGGGCTGTACGAAACGCCGCTTCCGAGAATCATGTGAGGCGAGTTCGTCATCGGATCGCGCTGGATCGCCCATCGTCCCCCGACGCGGGACTGAAACTCCGCGAGTCCGAGATCGAGCTGTTCCTCGCTCCGCACGAAGCGATCGAAGACCCTCGTGTAACTCGCGGGCTTCTCTATCGTCCAGGCATCCTGCTCCGCCTGAGTCGTGGGCCGAAAAGCGTCCGCCGGGCCGGCAGAAGCCAACAGGGCGACGGCCAGTATCAACACGATAGCAATCGGTCGCATGCGTATACCTTTATCGGGAGCAGGTACGAAAATGTAGAAATGGGAATGCCGGCCGGGAGAGCCGATTGGAGACGCTTATTATTATAACGGAAGCAACGTATGAAGGGGAAACTAATTCCGATTCAGTCGCCCAGATAGCCCAGGGCCTTCAAACGCTCGAGCTGCGCCTCGTCCATCGCGACCGTATCGACTTCCACGGAACCGAGGCCCGAGACCTCCGCGATGCGAAGATCGAGTATCTGCTCGTGCAGCCCGGCCTCTTCCGCGCGCTCCGTGGTCAGATTCCGCTGTTCCATCGGGTCTTCGACTAAATCGAAGAAGAGATCGGGAGGATTCGCGATGTTTTCATACTGGAACACTTTGATGTATTTGTGCGTTTTGGTTCGAACTGAGCGAATATCGTAAGGACCGTATCGCTTCAGGATCTCCTCCCCGTAGGCAATGCGCTCGGGTCCCTGCTCGCCGCCGAACACGAGCGGCACGGCGCTCCGGCCGCGCGCCGTTTCGTCCGGCTCGATCCGCAGGTACTCGAGGAGTGTCGGGACCACGTCTACGTTCGAAACCACTTCTTCCACCGTCCCGTGAACACGCGGAAGCGGCGGAAAGTCGATCGGCGGCGGGAACGAAACGATGAACGGAACGCCTACCGAAGATTCGTAAGGCAGCTTGTTGTGCCCCCAGTACCCGTGTTCGTAAAACTCCTCGCCATGGTCGGACGTGTACAGGAACATCGTGTTTTCCATGACGCCCAGCGCCTCGAGGCGCTCGAACATCTTGCGCAATTCGCTGTCCCAGTAACAGATGGCGCCGTCGTACTGCGCGACCATGTTCTTCAGCTTCGCCGGCTCGGGCTCGCCCCACTCGTGCTTCCAGTCGCTGATCGGGTCGCCTTTCCATTCGGGATCGAACAGAGTCTGGAAAGCCGGCGGCGGCGTATACGGATTGTGCGGGTCGATATAGAACAGAAACCCGAAGAACGGATCCTCGTCCTGCTCGGAGAGCCACGCGAAGAACCGGTCGTTCACTTTCTCGGCCGGCGTGTACGCCCAGCCCGGATCGTGCTCGTACTTGTCGAAGCCCTGGCCGTATCCGTTGCGCGGGCTGAGATGCGGGTTCGTCGCATAGCCGTATGTATTGTAACCGTACTCGTGAAGATATTCGGATATGAGCGTGAAGCGGTTCGAGAGGACGTCGGCGTATCCCGTAATGCCGTGCTCCGACGGATAGCAGGACGCGACGATACTCGGCGTCGAGACGATCGTATGCGTTCCCTGGGAAACCGAATTCGTGAACACGACGGACCGATCCGCATACGAGTCGAGAAACGGCGTCGTCTTCTTCTCGTAACCGTAGACGGAGAGATGATCGGAGCGCGTGGTGTCCGTCACGAGCAGAAGCACGTGCGGCCGCTCACGGACGTTGCCCGGGAGGAGCAGCCAGAAGAGCGCGATCGGAAACACGGCGGCGAGCACGAACGAAACGACCTTGCGCCGCCCGGCCAGCGCTCCGAGGATGGCGCCCGCGAGCGCGAGACCGATTCCCAGTCCGAGAAACCACGCCCAGAACACAGGCGTCTGCGACGGGGCAAGCGCTCCGAACCGCAGCATACGCAGCTGCAGGACCCCCGCCCCGCCTGCAATGAGCGCACCCAGCAGCGCAACGAGCGCCGGCGAGGCAAGAAACGAATGCCACGGCGGGCGTTCGTCGATCGTCTGTTCTGTCGTGGAATCCAACGGCATTCTCCCTTAAAAATCCGGAGCCGATGGTAGCACACGAATCGAGGAACGCGGGCTCAAAACGAAATCAGTACTGTCCGAGCGTGCCGTCGCGCCGCGCGCGCGCCACCGCGAAATGCGCCGACCAGAAACCGAGCACCAGTGTAACCGCCGTAAACAGCAGGAGCGCGAAGAACTCGCTGCGAAGCTCGGTGAGCCCCCTGCCCTGAAGCAGCGTCATCCGCATCCCTTCGAGCGCATACGTGAGCGGCAGAAACAGCGCCACCTTCTGCAGCCATCCGGGAAGTACCGTAAGCGGAAAGTAAACGCCACCGAGCAGCCGGGAGAGCGAAGTGAAGACCCAGTTGACGGGATTCCCGCGCTTCAGCACGAGGATGAAACTCGCCGCGAGAATCCCGAGACTCGAGAACGAAAGGACGGTGAGCGCGAGGAACGCAGCAGCCGCCCCCCAGTTCGGCGATGCGAGTTCGACGCCGAAAAACACGACGCCGCCCACGAGGTACACGACGATCTGAAGGGACGCCCAGAGAAAACTCCAGAGCGCGGACGAAAGCAGATACGTGCCGAACCGCGTCGGGGTCGAGAGGATCGCCTCCAGCGTTCCCACGACCTGCTCTTCGCGTATCCGGGCCGCGAACGCGTTCAATCCGGTGGAGAGATAGTTTGAAAACGCGATGCCGATCAGAACGAACGAGAAGTAGTCGCCCCCGTATTTCTCGAGGTACGGAGTCATCGTGGGATCGACGAGGCGCGCCAGGAAGAAGAAGAGCGCCAGCGTGAAACCGATGCCCGCCCACTGCAGCAGAAACGCGAGCCGGTAGCTCGTCGCGACCCGATAGTCCTTCGCGATGAATGCGGCCGGTTTGCTTCCGATCATCGCTCGTCTCCATCATCGTCTTCGACGGAGAAGCGCGCGAAGAGCGACTCCAGCGATCCGGGTTTCCACGAAAGGCGCACGACACCGCCGTGAGACCCCGCCTGATCGCGAAGGAACCGCACCCAGTCCGTCTCCGTGCCTTCCGCTTCACACGTAAACCGTACCGTTCCTCCCCCCCGGTCGAGTTCCTCGCGCGCGCCGTCCCCGATCGTGCGTCTGAGCGCCGCGCGAAACGACTCGTCAGGATCGCGGACCTCGATCACGACCTCCTGCGGAATCGAAAACCTGCGCAGTACTTCGTCCGGCGCGTCGTCCGCAAGCAGCCGCCCGCGGTGCAGGAACAGCAGTCTGTCCGACACCCGGTCCACTGCGTCGAGGTCATGGCTGGAAAGCAGAATCGCCGTCCCGCGATCACGCGCGTAAGCCCGCAGTTCGTCGAGGAACAGCTTGGTCGAATGCGGATCGAGTCCGCGCGTCGGTTCGTCGAGCAGCAGCACGCGGGCGCTCCCGATCAGCGCGCGAAACAGCGAGAGCTTCTGCTTCATCCCGGTCGAATACGTCATGAAGCGGCCGTCGAGATCTCCGTGTCGCAGGATCGGTTCGAGTCTCTCGATATCGCGATCGACCGCATCGTGCGAGAGCCCCCGGAGCCGGCCGAAAAAGCGCAGGTTCTGCCGTCCCGTGAGACGAAAGTAGAAGCTCCGCTCTTCCGCCATGCAGTATCCGATCTGAGCGCGGCTCTGCAGACTCTGCGTCGACGTATCGAAACCCGCGATGGCGGCGCTTCCTTCGGTAGCGGTGACGAGGGACGCCAGGATCTTGATCGCCGTGGTTTTCCCGGACCCGTTCGGACCGAGCAGCGAGACGATCTCGCCGGGACGAACGAGAAAGGAGACGTTTCGAAGCGCGTGCTTGTCACCGGTCGCCCCTCCGCGTCCGGGCAGCCAGTCGAGCCACCCGCGCCTGTCGCGATACGTCTTCGATATGGATTGGAACCGGATGGCCGTCTGCATCGCTATAACTTTCGAAACGGGGAAAGGGCCCAGTTGGCGCCGAGATCGACGAGAGAGCCGAGGCCGGATATGAAACGCTTGCATTCATGCATCCGGGAGGTTTCCTCTTCGCGCGTATAGTAAAGTTCCGAACGAATCTGTTCGTTCGGAACGAGTACGTTTCCCGCAAAGCGAAGCGGGCCGTAGCCCGAGAGACAGGAGGCGCACCACATACGATACGCAAGAGAGCGGCGCGGGGAAACGCCGAAGAAGTCTTCGCCCCGGTAACGGGATGCGAGTCCGCGCGTTTTTTTCGACGGTTCGATTCCGTACTCGTCATCGCCCCAGAAGCGGTGCAGGAAATGAAACGCCGCTTCCGTTTCGGACGCGAGCCCCCACTCCGCGCCGCGCGCCAGGACCCGCTTCCTCCAGTCGGTCCCGCGGCTGTTTTCGATCGCGAAAGCCAGATCCACGAGGCGTTTCAGCGAAAGAAAGGACGACATCCGGTAACTGATCATCATGTACAGGATTTCGTCGATCGGTTCGAGCAGCATGACTTCGGTGTTTCCGTACTTCTCGGGTCGCGCGGCGCGAAACAACGTGGCGGTATCGAAGTAGAGTCCCTGTCTCGGATGCAGCAGATTCCAGTGAAGTTCCACCACGTCGACGGACTGGCGCATGCGCACGAATACGAGATGAAAGTGGTGGCGCCTGTAGTACTCGCGCGAGTGAATCGACGTGAACAGATGATAGCCGAGGCCGGCAAGCACTTCTTCCGCAGCGGGAAGATGTTCGGGGGGAATCAGCAGGTCGAGATCGCGAATATCGCGGGCGGACGCGTCCACGAAGTGTCTCTGCGCGAACGGAAGACCCTTCAGCACGAGGGGGCGAATCCCCGCTCCCTCCATTTCGCCGACCACCGCGGCCAGTTCCTTCTCTTTCAGCAGCGTCCTGACAGCCGCCCGCACGCTCTCTTTGGCAAGGCGGCCGCGAAGTCCGGCCGGTATGTATTCCGCGAGTCCGGTTCCGTTCTCCATGCGTCGCCCCGCGAGGGGAACCAGTTTCGAACGGAACAGCACTTCTTCGAAGCGGTGCCAGTTCACACGCCGCGCCTGCACGGCCTCGATTTCCGCCCGATCGACCGACGGGCGGAGCAGACAGCGCAGTAGCGCGGTTTCCGGGCGAAGTTCGATGCCTCTCACGCGTCCCCCCCCTCCCGCGGAAGTTCGAAGACGGCATGATAGGCATCGTTGCTCCCCGCCGGCTCGAGAAACGGTTCGCCTTCGTGCAGGAGCCAGCAATGGCCGGCCCAGTCTCCCTCGCCCGACGGGTCGACACCGAACGCGACGCGAACCCGGAGTCCGTACTTCGCGAACAGATGATAGAGAACCAGACACCTTCGCAGACACGTCCGCCGGTACGGGAAGGCGCGCATGCGAAACAGCTTCTCCGTGAGCGCGGCGGCAAGGGCCGCTCCTTCCAGATCGAACTTCCCGCCCTCCGCGAACGGAGGGAAGAGATCCGTGATCGCGCGTTTGCGAAGAGAGGCGAGGAGCCGGAGCGCCGTAGCGCAGTCCGTTGTCAGGCGCGCCATGTTCCGCGGCGTCAGCAGTCGGCTCCACGGAAGCGGGTACTTTTGAATCGCGCTCTCCACGGCATTCAATTCGATCGCTCCTTCGAACGTACCAGACGGTCGAGATGCGTCATGAGATCGGGCACGTCTTCAGCGAATCGGAAGAAGTAGGGATCCGACGCCTCCACGAAGTCGCCGAGAAGGTCCATATGCGACTGCAGTACGTCGGACGTCGAAGGAATCGCGGACTGCGGCAGGAGACGTACCATCGCCTCCGGGCGTGCCATCGGTTCGAAGCGGGTGACCTTCTCGCGTGAAAACGACGGGAAGAGCAGAAGCCCGGGTGAGCAGTTCGCCATGCGCCCGCCGCCCGGCAACCGGCTGTCGGGGAGCGAGAACTTGCCGTGGCGCTCCACGAAATCCTCACGCCAGCGGGGGAACCACCGCGCCGATTCCCGCCCGATCTTGATCGGCTCGGGGAACGGATTCAGCACGAGCTTTCCCTCCCGATCGCGGCTCACGAACAGCGTGTCGTCAGTCAGAAACGGAGCGCCCGCCGCGAGAGCGGCCAGTGACGATGTCGACTTCCCCGATCCGCTCGGCCCGGAAACGAGAATCGTCTTTCCGGCAACCTCGAAGCCGGAGGCGTGCAGCGGATAATACCCTTCGCGCCGCATCCATTCGAGTAGCGGAAGAAAGAACAGGCGGTGCGCGACAACCCAGTCGTCTTCCCGATCGTCGGGATGGACCGTGACTTCCACGCGCGCGTCCTCCCAGAAACACTGCGCAAACGAACGAACGCCCGCGCTGACGACAAACGATTTCTTCCAGTGATAGAGATTGAAGTCCTGTGAATGCGCGATCGGGGTGCCGAGCGAGTCGACGAAGAGGTCGCTCTTCCGGTCTACCGTGTAACGGTATGCGAGAGTCCGGGGGGTGTCGGAGTTGCCGAACGCGGGGAGGGATGCCGTATCGGAACGAGGAGGTGCCCCGCGTTCCGCAGGGGTCTCGGGACGAGAAGACGCCTCGGGACGGGGAGACGCCTCGAGATGAGGGAACGCCTCGCGGATCGCCGACAGAAACCGCCCTTCGTCGGAGCGCACGTAAGCGCTCCGGGAAAGCACCGACATATGAAGCCGCGCGTCTGTCATTCCGCCCGAATCACGTCGACCAGCCCTTCGCGCAGGAGTTCGATTGCGAGAGCGAGCGTGTCGTCGAGCGCCTCCTCCCGGGTGACTTCGAACGCAGCCGCAACCGCCGCCGCGACCTCGCCGAGATCCTGCTTCCCGTCGAGCCTCGACCAGATGAACTGACCGGTCACGTTCAGGCTGAAATAGTGTCCGCTCTCGAGATTGACCAGCACCCCTTTTCCTTCGACGGGGCGGGACGGAACGTCGGGAGCGCGAGTCAGTATCGTAGTTGCCGAAAGTGCAGTCAAACGATCCTCCCTTGAGCCGGGGACTGCCTCGGTGCCCCCGGAGATTCCTGATGATTATAGCGGTTCACGGCGGTATGACGATTTCTTTGCGCCGCCCGGGACGGATTTCGCGCCGCCTTACGCGCGCCCCGACCATTTGTCGTACCAGAAGAACGCGGCGATCACGAGTGCGTGCCGGATCACGCCACGCCTGACCGCTTCCTGAACCTCCGTCGCGTCCCACGCCAGAACATCGATCTCCTCCCCGGGATCGGGCGCCGGCTTTCCATCCGGCCGCACGTTCCGCGCCAGGTAAGTATGGCAGAGATTCGCCTGAAACGCCGGATTGGGTTCCACTACGCCGAGCAGATCCCAGTCCTCGGTCACGTACCCCGTTTCCTCTTCGAGCTCGCGGCGGGCGGCGGCTTCCGGCGACTCGCCGCGGTCGACGCCGCCACCGGCGATTTCGACCGTGTATTCCCCCGTACCGTGGCGGTACTGGCGCACGAGCACGAACCGCCCTTCCGGAGTGACCGCCACCACGTTGACCCAGTCGACCGCTTCCAGCACCGTGTACTCGCGTTCGTATCCTGATACAGGCGACCGCGACCGGTCGTAGCGAACCGAGAAGATACCGAAATGGCCCGCCGGGCGCGACTCGATCCTGCGCCACTTACGTTCTTCCACCGCCCACTCCCGCGTTCGTTGACTTCAGTTACCGGGTTCGCTATCTTAATACAATTACGCCACTTCCGGATCGAAGGGTACAGCAATGGGACAGGGGCCACAACGATTCCAGGCAGGAGCGGTTCCTCCTTTTCTCATCGTGCCCGCGAAGGAGGGGGCGACGCTCGGCATCGAAAGTACCCGGCGCACCAGGCTCTGGAATCAGAAACAGGTGGCCGCATTCGACACCTGGGAAGCCGCGGCCGCCTATGCGCGGCGACACTGGCGGCGAAAGACCCGCTTTACGATTCTGAACGGCCCCGCATTGATCGATGACGGTATTCCCGTATACGGAGAGAAGGGCTCGTACACGATCGAAGGCGCGGTTCACAAGAGATACGCGCTGAATCTCGGCGCCGAAACCAGGCGGCAGATCAGCGCCGGGGGCGTCCTACGCTACGATTCACCCGACGGCCCCCTCCACGCCCTCATCCAGGTGCAACGGAAGAGCACGCTTCGCTGGGAAATCCCGAAGGGCAAGATCAAGAGGCATGAGTCGTTGCGCGAAGCCGCGATCCGGGAGGTGCGGGAAGAGACGGGCATCGCAGCCGGAATCGAGGCCGGAGACCTTCTGGGCCGCGTCGATTACCTCTTCTACGGAGACCACGACTACCTCTTCTTCAAGAGCGTGCACTACTTTCTTCTCTTCGCCGACAGTCAGGGCACTTTGACACCGCGAGAAGAAGAGTGCATATCCGACGCCCGCTGGTTCGAGGCCGAAAACGCGTGGGAGATCGTTTCCTTCCCGAACCTCCGTCCCATCCTGCAACGCGCCGCGCGCGTACCCACCCCTTCCTGAAACGACGGCGAATATGCACGTCGTCATGTTCCTCTTTCATTATTTCGAGAACGATCATCGCGTTCTGAAAGAAGCCCTCACGCTGCGGGAGCAGGGGCACGACGTCACGCTGATCGCACAGCGGGACGATGACAGCTACCCGGAAGAGCGCAGCGAGCACGGTTTTCGAGTCGTAAGGCTGCGCATGCACAAGTGGCCGCTCCGCAAAGGTCGATACGCGGAGTATTTTCTGCGCGCCGCCGCGAAAGCCGTAGCGCTCAAGGGAGACGTCTACCACGCGCACGATCTGGACACTCTCGTGCCCGCCGCCATTGCCGCGCGAATTCGCCGGAAGCCCCTCGTCTACGACTCGCATGAGCTCTTTACGGAGACGCATTTTCTGATCGGCCGCGCCCGCGAAACGAGAATGTGGGAGTTCATCGAGAAGCGTTTGATAGCGCATTGCGCCCGCGTCATCACAGTATCGGATCCCATCGCGGACGAGATGGTCGCCCGCTACGGAATCGAGCGCCCTGTCGTCCTCCGCAACATACCGCGCTACGAGAAGCCGCCCGCGCCTCTTCCCTTCTTTCCCGCGGACACATCGTCGACCGCGCTCACGTTTCTCTGTCAGGGATATCTCCAGCCGGGCCGCGGCCTCGACCAGATCGTGCGCGCGATGAACTCGATTCCCGGGCATCGTCTCGTCATACTCGGCGACGGCCCGGAACGGGACTCCCTCCTCGCGATCGTGCACGAGGAACAACTGGAAGATCGCGTCATTATTCACCCCGCCGTTCCCCTCGCGGAACTTCCGCCGCGTACGGCTTCCGCCGATATCGGGCTCATCGCCTATTCCACGGCATCCCTCAACTTCCGGTACGCACTTCCCAACAAGTTCTTCGAGTACATCATGGCGGGCGTTCCGGTCATCACGACACCGATTCCCGAGATCGCAAAACTCGTCAATCAATTTGATGTCGGCGAAGTGGTCGACGAACCGACAGAAGAAGCTCTCGCGACGGCCATGCGCAAGCTGGCGGGCGATGCCGACCGGAGACAGACGATCGCGAAGAACTGTGTCGAGGCCGCAAGGGTCCTCTGCTGGCAGGAAGAAGAGAAGAAGCTGATAGAAGTCTACGAGTCACTGTAGCCGCGACCGGACTGCCGGGAATCTACATGTATCGGAACAGCCCGACGACCTTCCCGAGAATGCGGAATTCACCGTCGTTGGGGTCAACGGGAATCGGCTTCATCGTTCGGTTCGCGGGGCGCAACTCGATCTGATCCCCTTTACGATGAAAATATTTCACCGTTGCCTCGTCGCCCACCAAAGCCACTACGATGTCGTGATTGCGAACGTCTGTCGTTGGACGAACGAGAATCATGTCCCCTTCCGCGATGAAGGCCTCGATCATGCTGTCGCCACGGACGCGAAGAAGAAACTCGTTCTTCCCCGAGAGGAAGGAAGGGTCGATCTGAAAGCGATCTTCCACGTTTTCATCGGCCACGTTCGGCAAACCGGCCGCGATTCGACCAAGCAGAGGCACTCCCGCATCGGACTCCGGACGCTCTACGTAATTCAACTCGAGCGCGCGTGATTTCCCCACTTCCCGTTTGATGTATCCCTTCCGCTCGAGCGCCGTCAGATGATCCACGACCCCCTTTGTGGATTTGATCCCGAATCGAAATCCGATCTCCCGGATCGTCGGGGGATACCCGTTCTCATGGTAGTGCTCCACGAGAAAGTCATAAATTTCCTTCTGTCTGTCGGTCAAGCGTTTCATAAGACTCCTGCTTCTCCTACACGCAACTTAGGACACGGCATTCAGAAACGGAAGGGAAACCTGTTCCGTCCGCGCAACCGCCTCGTCATCCCCTGATTTCCGGAGTGAACGGACACCCCTTCTCTCGAGCCGGAACCCGTCGTCCTGGAGCGACCGCGCGAGGCGAATCAAGACCGGCCTCGAGATCGCGCTGCCCAGCATCCGATCGAGGAAATCAGCAGCCGAACCGAACGGGCCACCGGCGCGCCGTGCCTGAAGAATGGCGAACGCTTCGCCACGACCGAGACCCGGAATACCTGCCAGTCCCTGACGAATCACACCCGGTTCGACCACTTCACACTCGGCGCTGCTTTCATTGATCGAGACCGTCTTCCATTCGATGCCTTCCCGGGCGGAGAGCGCCATCCACTGTCTCACGACCTTTCGTGTGCCCTTGTCCTCGTCCCTCTGCAGTCCATTGACGAGTCGGGCCCAGAACCGGTCTCTGTCCGTTTGAGCCGTGCAGATCAATCGTCGAAGAAGATGCGCGGATTCCGCATGGCGGGCGCGTGGCAGCGCATGCTCGGCCATCGCAAGCAGAAAGGAAAAGACGCGATCTCCGTAAGTCGAGGAAGCTCCTTCGACCACGACCGCTGCAATGAAATCGTGTCGCTCCCGCGCCAGCATTCTCGGATCGTCGTTCTGCAGTTTGCACAGGAGACGCTCCGCTCTTTCACCCGTGTACCCCGTAATGGCCTGAATCACCCGCACGAACTGCTCCCGATAGACCGGGATGCCTTCCGTGTCGGCCAGGATTTCATCGATCCTCGAACCTACGAGAGGTTTCGGAATCTCGCCGTCGCGAACACGCGCAACCAGAGCGAGTGTCTCACGAGCGGATTCACCGTCTTCGAGCATCAGGATCCAGTCGGACTCGTTTTGCAGAGTCGTTTCGGCTGCGCGCAGATCGCGCTTGCCGGAAACCAGCCTTACCCAGTCCGCGTTCCACTCCGGCACGACCATGTCGCCGGTCGTTACAGGCTGAACCGTAACGTGGAGCGCCTCGTGAAGATCGGAAACCCTGAGTTCGATGGAAGCGGTCGGTTCCTCCGTCCACCCGAACTCCTCCGATTGCCGGAACGTGAATCGATTGCGCCGGACAACGTAATCCGCGACGAAGGAGGGGTTGAGAATGGTATGCATCCTCTCGGAAGGGACCGGGCGGTGGTTTGTTCGGTTGTGGGGCTCGAACAGACTGTGGGTGGATCGTTTTTTCGGATCGTGCCCGGCACCCTTCCCAGCGGACGCCAATGTTTCGGTGAGGATGCGCTGATCCTCCTGCGACAGTTTCTGAGGCTCAATCAGTGATGCGTATGCGGGATCGTTCGAGGATTGCAGAACCGAGCGAAGGGTGCGAAGAAACGCCCTGTTTCCCTCGATGACAATGCCCTTCCCGCTTCGCTCGTGGTCGTTTACGGCAAGGAGATCGGCCCTGACCGGATCGATCGTCGTCCAGGAGAGGAGGTAAGCGAGCAGTGTCCCCTCCATGAAATTGACGCGATAAGAGGCCCCGTTTACAGCCTGCGCGGCTCGATCGATCGTGGCTGCGAGTGACACGACGAGGTCGAGATTCCCGTCTTCTTCCGCTTTCCAGTATTCATTCCAGAATCGTCTGTCGATCTCTTCCCGTTTCCATTTCGGCTCGTTCTTGTAGATCGTGTTAATTCTGTCCATGCACGTCCTGATGAAGGAATCACGCGTCGTTTCTCTCTCTGTGCCCGTGTCCCCGCTCTCCGTGCAGAGCGTGACCATGCCGAGCGTGGCTTCGATCGTGGGCGTGTCGTTTCCGTAGCGATTGCGCATCGCGAGCGGGGAAGGAAGATGATTGTTTTCGCTTTCGACTCTCTCTTCCGGCGAGAGCCGGCGGACCGTGCGGAGGATGGCAGCGTCTTCGCGTCGAAGATAACGAACGGGCGAAGATGCCAGCAGCGGGAGTTCGAATCGCGAGGCCATCTCCCGGTAGAAGGGCCCGGTCAGGTCTTCCCCTTCCATGCCGCTTCGTCCTGTTTCGAGAACGATGTGATTCCCGACCGCGCCGTAGAGCGCCGTCGCCGTTTTCCATGCGTCGGCGAGACGGCCCTTGCGAAGGCACGCGTGAACGGGTCCGCTCGAACCGGAGAGCACGAAGCGGAGATCGTGTCGTTCGCGACGGAGATCCTGCAGCGACAGTGAATCGACTCCCCGCTCCTTTCTTTCCCAGAAGAGGCGGACGAGACGGTCGAGCGCGCGTTCCCCTTTCACCCCCACCGCGAGGATACCGAGGACTGCCCGCAACTCTCCTCCGGCGCGCATCACGAACGAGACGGGGAGATCGACCCCGATCGCCACCCGGATTCCGGTGCCGCGCGCCGCCCGGCGAACTGCGTAAGCCCCGTAGAGCGTGCCGTCATCCCTGACCGCGCAAGCGGGGATACGGCGCTCCTGAAGCGCCTGGACGACATCCTCCGCCGAAAGGAGCGATCCCAGCGGCGAAAACCTGGTCTTGATATGAAGCGGTGCAAACATCGTGCGAGTACCTCCCTGATCACTGCACAGAAAGTACTACACATATGTTTTCACGGTCAACAGAAAAAGTGACCGGGACCGCAAAAAAGCCACATTGGCCTGAATAAGCCGATTCCGGTCTCCGGTCCCGCGCTCTCCACCCTCCCGCAGCCGCCCCGGGGCATTCTCGTCTAAAGGGGGCTTCCGGCGCGTCGATATTCAGAATAGGCGCGAAAGTCTCGCGCCGGTCCGGGGCGTGATCGTCCCCACGACGCCCATCACAGCCGCAGGAAGGTGCCCTAATGAGCAAGCCGGTCATCATGATCGTGGATGACGAGGACGCGATCACGAGTTCTCTCTCCTATTGTTTGCAGAAAGAGGGCTACGAAGTCCTCGTTGCGTATAACGGCGCGGACGCGATCAAGATGGTCGTGAACCGCGTGCCCGATCTCATCGTCAGCGACATCATGATGCCCGAGGTCGACGGCTTCGAATTCTGCCGGCGCATCCGCGATTACTACAAAACGCGCGACATCCCGTTCATCTTCCTGACGGCGAAAACCACCGACCGCGACAAGGTCGAGGCGGTTCGTCTCGGCGGCGACGACTACGTCACGAAGCCGTTCGATCTGCAGGAGCTCATTCTCAAGGTGCGTCGCAGCCTCGAGAAGAGCGAAAGCGTCTCCGGGTAAGCCGCGTGGAAGTCACGATCCTGAGTCGCGCGGAACTCGTGCTCCTCTGGGTCATTGCGCTTTCCGTCCCCCCCGTCGCCCATATCGCCACGCGTGTACTCAGCAGCGCGATCGGGATCGATCCCCGGGGCGCCATGCCGCGCGTCATGTTGTGCACGGGGGCCGCGGTCGGCGTCCTGCTCTTTCTGACGAGCGCCCACTTCGCGGCGGCTTCGATCGAAGAGGATTCCGTTACGCTGCGCTACGCGTTTCCGCCGGCACGATCCGTTACCCTTCCGCGAACGGAAATCGCAGAAGTCCGCCTGCGCGAGGGGCGTTTTCCCCGACAGTCGTATTCCGTCGCGATCGAATCGAAGTCAGGCGCCGTCTACCAGTCCGTCGGCGTCACGACCGCGGGCCTCGCGCCGCTCTACGAGCTGATGACCACGTTCCATCCCGGCGAAACGCCGTACGTCGCCGCCCGCTAATTCGCCCTTCTTCTTCCCGCGTGTTCCTGTATCCTCACGAGGAAAGTGAGGATTCGCATGAACCGCCGCACCGTCATTTTTCTCGTCGTGTTCTTCCTCGTAGCCGCCGGTTTCGGAGTGGTAAGCCTCCGCAAAGAGAGCGGAAAACGAATCGAAGTCGAAACCGAAACGGTCCAGAAACGGAAGATCACAGCCGTGGTGAGCGCCAACGGATCGATCGGCCCGAAACGCAAGGTCGACGTTTCGGCGAACCGCCTCGGGACGATCACGCGCATCGCCGTGAAGGAAGGTGACAGCGTCGAAGAGGGCGACTTCCTGCTGCAGATCGATCCCATACAATATGAACAGGCCGTCGCGCAGTCGCGCGCGGGCATTGCCTCGATGCGGGCGGAACTCGACAAGGCCGCCGTCAATCTGAATCAGGCGACGCGGGAACTCGAGCGGATCCGGATGCTGATCGATCAGGACCTGGCGTCCCCGCAGCAGCTGCTGAAGGCCGAGACCGACGAGAAGGTCGCGCGCGCGCAGCAGCGGTCTCTGCTCGCGAAGCTGCGCGAGCAGGAGGCGAGCCTGAAGCGTGGCGAACACGACCTTTCGCTCGCCACGATACTCGCCCCGATGACGGGCGTGGTCGTACGCCTGAACGTGGAAGAAGGCGAAACCGCCGTCGTCGGCACCATGAACCAGCCGGGCACCGTGCTGCTCACGCTGGCGGATCTGTCCGAGCTCGAAGCCGAAGTCGATGTCGACGAAACCGACGTCATCGACGTCGCGCTCGGACAGCGCGCCGTGATTACGATCGACTCGTATCCGGACACGAGTTTCGGAGGCGCCGTGACGGAAGTCGGGAACTCGGCGTTGCGCTCGTCACGGCAGACAGAGTCCGTCGACTTCCAGGTCGTGATCACGCTCGACGATCCGATCCCGGGCGCAAAGCCGGGGCTCTCCGCAAGCGCCGACATTATCGTCGCGATCCGCGACAGCGTGCTCTCCGTTCCGATCCCGGCTCTCACGATCCGGCGCGACCCCGCGCTCGAGAAGGACGACGAGGACGCGCCTGTCGACGACGACCCGACCGTGCGTCGCAAACGAAACGAACGCGAAGGCGTGTTCGTGGTTCGCGAGGGCAAGGCGTACTTCGTGCCGGTCGCGACCGGAATCGCGGGGGACCGCTTCTTCGAAGTGCGAAGCGGCCTCTCCGCTGGCGATGAAGTCGTCATCGGTGATTTCGAGGCGATCCGCACTCTCGAAAACGAAAACGCCGTCAAGATCAAGCCATGACCTTCGAAGGCGTACGCATCGCACTGTCGGCGCTCCGCGGCAACAAACTGCGCACGTTTCTCACTCTCCTCGGCAACATCGTCGGAACCATGGCCGTGATCGCCGTCGTTTCCCTGCTGAGCGGCATCGATTCCTTCACGCGGGAAGAACTCGTATCCGAAGGCGCGAACGTAATCACGCTGCAGCGGTTCGACCCGTTTACGCTGCTCACCGACTTCGAAAAATTTCTGAAGGCCGCGCGCACCAACCCGCGCCTCGACTGGGACGATTTCGAGTACGTGCGCGCGCAGGTCCCGACCGCCGACGCGATCGACATCGTCGCGTCGCGCAATGCCACGATCCGCGCCGGCGACCGCGCGCTGAGCGGCATCAGGGTGGACGGCCGCACGGAGAGCGCGCCGCTCGTCGAGAACCTGAAGATCGCGGGCGGGCGCGCATTCACGCTCTCCGAAGTAACGCGAAGAAGAGCCGTGGCGGTGCTCGGCAGCGACGTGGCCGAGCGCCTTTTCCCGGGACGCGATCCGGTCGGCCGCACGATCAAGATCGCGGGGCGGCGTTACGACGTGATCGGCGTCGCCTCCCCGAAGCCCACGCAGTTCGGAACGAATCAGAATCGCTACGTTCTGATCCCCTACACGGCGCTCGAAAAGACATTCGGACGGAGCGACCAGGCGCAGATCAAGCTGCGCGCGCCCGGACCGGACCTCGTCGAGCGCGTTACGGAAGAGGCGCAGTGGGCGATGCGGATCCGCCACAAGCTGAAGCCTTCGCAGGAAGACGACTTCGCGCTCTCGACATCGGAGCAGATCCTCAGCATCTGGGAGAGCATTTCGCGCGCCATCTTCCAGGCGCTGGTCGGCCTCGCTTCGATTTCGCTCGTGATCGGGGGCGTGGTTCTCATGAACGTCATGCTCGTCGCGGTCACGGAGAGGACGCACGAAGTGGGAATCCGCAAAGCGCTCGGCGCTAAGCGTTCGGACATCCTGATGCAGTTCCTTGCCGAGTCGGTCACGCTGTCGCTGATCGGAGGCCTGATCGGGGTGCTTCTCGGCTTCGGAATCGCCGCGGTCATCTCCGCGTTTTCCCCGATCCCGAGCGCCGTGCAGCTCTGGGCGATTCTCGCGGGGCTCGGGGTCACGATCCTGATCGGCGTCCTGTTCGGCACGTATCCCGCGAACCGCGCCGCGCTGCTCGACCCCGTGGAGGCGCTGCGCCATGAGTGAGCCGAAACACGCCGGCAATGCATCGCTGATGCTCGAAAACGTGCGCCAGGCGCTCCAGGTTCTGGCCGTGCACAAACTGCGTAGTTCGCTTCTCATTCTGGGTGTCGCGATCGGCGTAGCGTCGATCCTCGCCGTTGTCGCGATCCTGCTCGGACTCAGCGAAAAGATCGACGACGACTTCGCGGCGGCGGACCAGCCCTACATCTCGGTCACGCGGTACGACGTGCTTTCGGAGGGGCGCGGCGCGGAACGCGTGCGCAACCGGCCGCAACTCACGGCAGAAGACGCAGAAGAACTGCGCGCCATATCCGAGCTTGCTTCATGGGTCGACTATCGCGTCAACAACGAGTCGGGAAGGATGTATCAGTTAACCGCAGGGTCGCGGAAGACCCAGCCGATGTCGATCGTCGGAACGAGCGAGGCGTTTCCGAACATGCATCCGTTCAATGTCGAACACGGGCGTTTCTTCACGCGCCAGGAAGTGGAGAGGCGCCGCCCCGTGATCGTTCTCGCGTGGGGGCCGTCCGAGGCGCTCTTCCCGAACGTCGATCCGGTCGGACGCACGGTGCGGGCGGGCGAACGCGAATACACGGTGATCGGAACGATGGCCCGGCGGCGCACTCTGATCGGCGCGATGGGCGACGCGTTCGCGATCATTCCGCACACCACATACCATCGCGACTTCTATGCAGACGGCGACGAAGGACAGATCGTCGTCTCTCCGGCTCCCGGCGTCTCTCTCGACGCGGCGGCGGAAGAGATCATCGCGATCCTGCGCGTCGTTCGCCACGACCGCGTGGGCGCGGAGAGCAGCTTCGAAGTGCTCAGTTCGGAAGCGTTCTCCGAAACTCTCGGCCGCGTCACGGGCGCGGTAGGCCTCGTGCTCATCATCATCTCGTCGATCGGACTCCTGGTCGGCGGCATCGGCGTCATGAACATCATGCTCGTTTCCGTGACGCAGCGAACGCACGAGGTGGGCATCCGGATCGCGCTCGGCGCGAGACGCAAGGACGTGCTCACCCAGTTTCTCGTGGAGTCGGCGACGCTTACGGGTATCGGCGGGATATTCGGAATCACGATCGGACTCGGGATCGCCTACGCCGTCACGCAGGCGCTCCGCTTTCCGTTTCAAACATCACCGCTCTGGATCGCAATCGCGGTCCTCTTTTCGGCCGGGATCGGGATTCTGTTCGGGCTCTACCCCGCGAACCGCGCGGCGCGTATGGATCCGATCGAGGCGCTGCGAAGCGAGTAGGCAGGGCGCGCCTGACCGGTGTGTCGGACTTCGTTATTCGTAGCCGGGAGGCGGTTCGCCCTGCGCCCACGATCGATCGGGCGGATTCGGCACGACGACGTCCGGCGGAACGAGGTGTGTCACGATCATCGACTCGGGATTGCAGACGGGAACCGCTGCGGCCGGCGGCGTGCTCGGTTCGTCACGCCAGTCGAGAAAGTAATACTCCCAGTCGGGGTTCGTCGCGGGATCGATTGCGTCGGGCAGCATGTCGACGCGCTCGAGAATCGATTTCGTGTTCATGACCGGGCAGAAACGATGCGACCGCGCTCGCTGCAGCAGGATGCGTTTGATGCGATCCTTGTCGAGCACGAACACGTGGTCTTCCATCATCTTGCCGGAACGCAGCCAGTCTTCCTCACTGTAAAAACCGTAGCCGAGCCGATGGCATCCCCACCAGTTGAACCATTCGCTGCTTTCGCCGTAACAGTACTGGTTGGAGTGCGCGGACGCGTCGCGGTCTTCGAAGCAGTAGTATCCGCCGTAGAAGAACGAACGCCACGTCTCCTCGCGCCCGTCGACGAACAGCCGGAACGATTTCCAGCCGCGTACGATGTTCGCGAGCCGCAGCAGTTCACCCGACTGATCCGCATGAAAGCCGACACGATGGACCTTGAGCGCGTTCCGCTCGAACGTGCGATAGTTCGGATTCGTGATGCAGAGATCGAGCGCCGTGTGGAAGCTGCTCGACTTGCTCTCCTGGAATTCGATTTCGACCCACCGGGGCGGTTCCGGTTCCCCGCGGCGCCCGCGGCGCCCGCGGAGCGAGTGCCCGCACTGGGGGCAGTAGTTCTCGGTTCCGCGCAACTCGGCGTTGCATGTAGTGCAGGTCTGTCTCGTCATGACGGCTCCTGAAGGGCGGCGTTCGGG
>JABDJQ010000326.1 GCA_013002425.1 Gemmatimonadota bacterium | reverse complement strand
GCCCCGACCGTTCTTTATCTCATGGGCTACCCGGTCCACGACGGCATGGAAGGGAAGGTGCTCTCGGACATCTTCGTCGAGGGCTACGTGCGCAACAATCCGCCGGCTTTCCGCGCCTACGACGCGGCTGCCGCCCCTGACGCGCCGGCGGGCGAGTCGGCCGAAGATGCCCTGAAAGCCACTCTCCAGTCACTGGGATACCTGAACTAGACCCGCCCCGGACCCGTCCGGAGCACTCGCGGTACGTCCGATTCCTTGTTGGACGGCTTGGTGCGATCGGCTATATTGACGGCACGCAAGGGGGTGAACCGATGAAACTGATGACGATCTGCCTGCTCCTCACCGTGCTGGCGTGGACGGCGACCGGCTGCGGCAAGCTGACGAAGCGGAGCGGCGCCGAACCGACGAACACGACCGAAATCGAAGCGCGCGGGACCGTCCCCGAAGAAGAGTGGGACATCACGATGTACGACCCGGAAGAGGTCGCGAAGATGCGCCAGGAGAAGGCCGCGCTCGCGAAGGCGAAGGAAGCGCGCGCGAACGAAGCCGCTCTTCCGACCGTGGCCGCGATTCCCGAAGAGACCGCGCCTTCGCCGGAGTTCGGTTCGATTGCCGAGCCGATGGCGTCGCCGGATCTCGAGGACGCGGGACGGACGACGATTCCTGCGACGTCCGGCACGCCGGTAACGACCGCGCCGGTGACAACCGCGCCGGCCGCAACCGCGCCGGCAGCGACGACGCCGGCACCGACGACGATGCAGGAGACGAAGGCGACCGACCTCGCTTACGAAGAGCAGGCCGACGCGCTGCAGACTACGTACATCTCCGGCTACCGCGTGCAGCTCATGGCCACGACGGACGCCGAGAAAGCCATGGAATTCGCCGAGGCGATTCAGCCCGCGTTTTCGCACAGTGTTTACGTCGAGTACCAGGAACCGTTCTACAAGGTGCGCCTCGGCGACTGCCAGACCCGCGAAGAAGCGGTGCGCATTCTGTCCGCTGTTCGTGCCAACGGTTTTGACGAGGCGTGGATCACCGAAACGATGGTCATTCAGGACTAGTTGACACGTTTCGAAACGAAGGACGCACGTGACGGCAGATTCCAGCGCAGGCGACGGACGCGTCCACCTTACGGTGGTGATTCCGGCTTTCAACGAGGAAGAGGTCATTCTGCAGACGCTGGACACGGTCACGGCCTGGCTCGGCGGGCAGTCGTACCGGAGCGAGATTCTCGTCGTCGATGACGGGAGCACCGATCGAACAGCCGCGATCGTCGAAGAAGCGTCGCGCGCGAACGCTGCGATTCGTCTTGCGCGGAACGGCGAAAACCGGGGCAAGGGATTCTCGGTTCGCCACGGGATCGAACAGGCGTCCGGTACGTTCGTGATCTTCAGCGACGCGGATCTTTCGACGCCGATCTCCGAAGCGGAGAAGCTCGTCACCTGTCTCGAAGCCGGTGACGACATCGTGATCGGGTCACGCGATCTCCCCGATTCGGACGTCCAGTTGCACCAGCCGTGGTATCGCGAGCTGATGGGCAAGATCTTCAACCGAATCGTGCGCATTCTGGTGATCGGCGGGATTCACGATACCCAGTGCGGGTTCAAGGGCTTCCGGCGCGAGAAAGTCCTCGATATCGTGAGGCGCATGAAGATCGAGGCGTTTACGTTCGATGTCGAGATTCTGTTCCTGGCGAAACGGGCCGGACTGCGGATTCGGGAAGTCCCCGTCATCTGGCTCAATAACCCCGATACGCGCGTCAATGCGCTCACGGATTCCGTCAGAATGTTCGTTGACCTATTCCGGATACGGTACTATCATTTTTCGGGTCGATATAAGGGATCCACTGTGCCCGTGGCCGCACGGACGCCCGGCACTTCTACAAAAGATC